>CAZULX010000498.1:0-4126 GCA_964621335.1 uncultured Streptomycetaceae bacterium | reverse complement strand
GTCAGCTACAAAGGCGGTGCGGTCCCGGTGATCGCGCTATTGAGCGGCGAGATCGCCACCGTGGTCACGACGATACCGGCGTCGCTCCAGCACGTGCGCGCGGGCAAGCTCGTCGCGATCGGACTCACCTCGGACAAGCGCTCGCCGTCACTGCCGGGCATACCCGCGCTCGGCGAGACGGTGAAGGACGTCGACGCCGCGATCATCGCGGGTGTGCTCGCGCCGGCAGGCACGCCGCAGGGCGTGATCCAGCGCCTGAACGCCGAAATCGCGCGGAGCTCCGACACTCCGAAAGTAAAAGAGCTTTTCGAGGTGAACGGGGCCGAGGCGCTCAGGATGTCTCCCGCCGAGATGCAGCGCTCGCTCGAGCGCGACGTGAAAAACTGGGCGGCGGTCGTCAAGGCGACGGGTGTCACCGTCAAGTGAGCCGAAACGGGGAGCTTCCTTGATCGCGGCGAACGCGCGGCTTCCGGAATTTTCCGCGGCGGACCTCATGCCCGAGGCCGCGCGGCTGCGCGATGGGGCGCACGGCTCCCTCGTCACCTACTCGCGCAAGGTTTTCATTCCGCTCACGCGCCTGTGCCGCGACGTGTGCAGCTATTGCACTTTCGCGCGCGCGCCCGAAGCCGGCTCGCGCGCCTACCTCACAGCGGACGAAGTGCTCGCGATCGCGCGCGCCGGGCGCGACGCGGGGTGCACCGAAGCGCTTTTCACGCTCGGCGACAAACCCGAGCTGCGATACCGGGCCGCGCGCGCGGAGCTCGCGTCGCTGGGCGCCGATAGCACGATCGAGTACCTGGCGCGGATGTGCGGGCTCGTGCTGCGCGAGACGGGGCTCCTGCCGCACGCGAACCCGGGCGTGCTCGGGCGAGAGGAGATCGCGCGGCTGCGGGAGGTGAGCGCGTCGCAGGGACTCATGCTCGAAAGCGCTTCAGAGCGCCTGTGCGGGCGCGGCGGCCCGCATTTCGGCTCGCCCGACAAGCACCCTTCGGCACGGCTGGAGACGCTGCGTCTCGGCGGCGAGCTCAGCGTTCCTTACACCACCGGCATCCTCATCGGCATCGGAGAGACGCGCGCGGAGAGGATCGATGCGCTTCTGGCGATCCGCGCGCTGCACGAGCGCTTCGGGCACATCCAGGAAGTCATCGTGCAGAACTTTCGCGCGAAGCCCGGCACGCGCATGGCCGCCGCGCCCGACGCGCCGCACGAGGAGCTCCTGTGGACGATCGCCGCGGCGCGCATCGTTCTCGGCGGCGGGATGAGCATACAGGCGCCGCCTAACCTGAGCCCGGACGACTGCGGTGCGCTGATCGACGCCGGCATCGACGACTGGGGCGGGGTCTCGCCCGTGACTCCCGACCACGTCAATCCGGAAGCGCCGTGGCCGGAGATCGAGGCGCTCAGGCGCACGACGGCGTCCCAAGGCAAAGTGCTCGTCGAGCGGCTGCCGAGCTACCCGCGATACGTCGCGGACGCCGCGCGCTGGCACTCGCCGGAGATCGCCAAAGCGCTCGTGCGCGCGAGCGACACGCACGGCCACGCACGCATGGACGGCTGGTCCCCGGGATTGCTCGCGGCGCCGCGGCTTCCGCCGCGCTCTTCGCGGCCCCCGGACTTCGTGCAGTTGCGCGAGATCGTCGCCGCGGCGCGCTGCGGAGAAGCGCTGGGCGAGGGCGAAGTCGTGTGCCTCCTTTCCGCGCGCGACGACGCGTTCCACTACGTGTGCGAAGAGGCGGACGCGTTGCGGCGCGAGCGCGTCGGCGAGACCGTGCGCTACGTCGTCAACCGCAACATCAATTACACCAACATCTGCGCTTACCGCTGCACCTTCTGCGCGTTTTCGAAAGGCGCAGCTTCGAAATCGCTGCGCGGCGAGCCTTACGATCTCCCGCTCTCCGAGATCGAGCGGCGCACCGCCGAAGCGTGGGACCGCGGCGCGACCGAAGTGTGCATGCAGGGCGGCATACACCCCGAGTACGACGGGCATACCTACCTGCGCATCCTGCACGCGGTGAGACGCGCGGCGCCGCTCATACACGTGCACGCGTTCACGCCGCTCGAGGTGACCCACGGCGCGCGCACCCTGGGCTCGAGCGTTCGCGATTTCCTGCGCCGGTTGATCGACGCCGGACTCGGCACGCTGCCGGGCACCGCGGCGGAGATCCTCGACGACGAAGTGCGCCGCCGTATCTGTCCCGACAAGGTGACGGCCGGCGAATGGCTGGACGTGATGGAGACCGCGCACGCGCTCGGGCTGCGCTCGACCGCGACCATCATGTTCGGACACGTCGAGCGCCCGGTGCACGTCGCGCGGCATCTACTGCGCCTGCGCGCGCTCCAGACCCGCACCGGCGGCTTCACCGAGATCGTTCCCCTGCCCTTCGTGCACATGGGCTCGCCGGTGTATCTGCGGGGCGAGGCGCGCAAGGGACCGACTTTTCGCGAGGCGGTGCTGGTGCACGCGGTCGCCCGGCTCGCGCTCGATCCGTGGCTTACGAACGTCCAGGTGTCGTGGGTGAAAATGGGAGAGGCGGGCGTGCGGGCGTGCCTCGCCGCCGGCGCCAACGACCTCGGCGGCACGCTCATGAACGAGAGCATTTCGCGCGCGGCGGGAACGCAGCACGGGCAGGAGCTGCCGCCGTGCGATATGGAACGCGTGATCAGGGAGGCGGGCCGGGAGCCCGCGCAGCGCACGACGCTTTACGGCACGCCGCCCGCGCAGCAGGAGCGCCAGTCGTATCGCGCCGCGCCGCTCGCACCGATCGAAGGCCATGGGCGCAACCGGCGGACGGCATGATCGCGCGCACGCTGATCGCCATCGACAAGCACTACAACGTGAAGGCTTCGGGATTGCGTATTACCGGTATCCCGAAGGAGAGGGTTTAGGAATCCTCGATCCCGTATCCTCCCGGCAATGCGCAAACTCATCATCACCGCCCTGCCCGGCATCCCCGAGGTCGAGCACGGCGCCTGCCTTCCGCAGTTGCTGCTCGATGCGCTCGACCGGGCGGACATGGCGCTCGAGGAAGGCGACGTCGTGGTGCTCGCGCAGAAGATCGTGTCCAAAGCGGAAGGCAGGCGCGTGCGACTCGCCGACGTCGCCCCCGGCGCGCGCGCGACGGCGCTCGCCGCGAGCGTCGACAAGGACCCGAGGCTGATCGAGCTCGTGCTGCGCGAATCGCGCGAGGTGCTGCGCGCGAAGCGCGGCGTGCTGATCGTCGAGCACAGGCTGGGTTACGTCTTGGCGGGCGCGGGAATAGACCGGTCGAACGTGCCTTCGGACGAGGGAGACGCCTGCGTGCTGCTTCTGCCGGAAGACCCCGATGCGTCCGCGCAGCGTTTGCGCGAAGGGCTGCGCCAGGCGTGCGGCGTGGAAGTGGGGGTGATCATCAACGACAGCTTCGGCCGCGCGTGGCGCAACGGCGTGGTCGGCACGGCGATCGGCGTGGCGGGCATTCCCGCCCTGGTGGATCTGAGGGGCGTGCCCGACCGCGAAGGCCGTGCGCTCGAGGTGACGCAAGTCGCGGCGGCTGACGAGCTTGCTGCGGCGGCGTCGCTCCTGATGGGCCAGGGCGCGGAAAGCGTGCCTGCGGTTCTCGTGCGGGGTTTTCCGTATGCGCAGCGTGCGGGCACTGCGAGCGAGCTCGTGCGGCCTCGCGCCGAGGATCTTTTCCGGTGATCGTCGCGCTGGCCGGCGGAGTCGGCGGCGCACGGCTCGCCGTCGGGCTTGCCGCGATCCTGCCGCCCGAGCGCCTGACCTTCGTCGTCAATACGGGCGACGATTTCGAGCACCTCGGGCTCGCGATCTCGCCCGACCTCGACACCGTCATGTATACGCTCGCGGGCCTTGCGAATCCGGAGACCGGATGGGGACGCGCCGACGAGACGTGGAGCTTCATGGAGACGCTCGGGGCGCTCGGCGGGGAAACCTGGTTCAGGCTCGGCGATCGCGACCTCGCGGTGCACGTGTCGAGAACGGCGGCGCTGGCGCAAGGCGCGAGCCTCACCGGCGTGACGCGCGCGCTCGCCGAAGGGCTGGACGTGCGCCACGCGATCCTGCCGATGAGCGACGAGCCCGTGCGGACTTTCGTCCGCACCGACGCGGGCGAGCTCGCGTTCCAGGACT
>CAZULX010000497.1:0-4424 GCA_964621335.1 uncultured Streptomycetaceae bacterium | reverse complement strand
AAGTGGCGCGCCTCGAGCAGCAGATCGCTCACGTGCGCGAGAACCGGAACCGTATCGAGCACCAGCTCGCGAATCTGCGGGCGCAGCTTGTGAACGGCGAGTCAGAGCTCGCTCGCTCGCAGGTGAGCCTCGACGAATGGGGTGCCCAGAGCACCCAGGCGCAGGCGCTCCTCGCGCAGACCGAGGCTGCGCTCGAGGAGGAATCGGCGAAAGTGCCGGTCGCGGAAGAAGCCTATCGTGCGAGCGGCAGCCGCCGCGACGAGTTGCAGGCCGCACTCGCGCGCGCCGAGCAGGCTCTGCAGGTCGAGCTGACCAAGCTCGAACACGCGGCGCGCGTGCTCGAGCAGCTCGCGCAGCGCGAGGAACGCCTGCGCGAGGAGCGCTTGCTCCTACCCGCGCCCGACGCGGCCGCGCTCGAGCGTCTGCGCGATGAAGCGCACGCGCTCGAGCAGGCGCTGCAGGCCCAGCGCGACGCCCTCGCGGACCAGGAAGGCGCGCTACCCGGGCACGAGCAGTCGCTGCGCTCATGCACCGACGCCCTCGACACCGCGAACCAGCGGGTCACCGCGCTCGAAGCGCGGGTGGCTGCGCTGACGCAGCTCCAGGACCGGATCGCACGCGGCGCGGGTCTGCAGGACTGGCTTTCGGCGCGCGGGCTCGATGCGGCGCCGCGCCTGTGGCAGGGCATAGCCGTCGAAGGCGGATGGGAAGACGCGCTGGAGGCAGTGCTGCGCGAGCGGCTGAACGGCATCGCGCTCGACGATTTCGACCGCACCGCCGATTGGCTGGCCGATACGCCGCCGGGAAAAATGAGCGTCGTCGAGGCGAGCGCGGCCGCCGATCCCGGCCCGCCTTTCGAAATCGCCGGGGTCGAGCCGCTCGAGCGCTACGTCACCTGCCGCGATTCGCGTTTGCGCGCGGTGATGGGCGAGTGGCTGCACCAGGTTTACGTGCTGGCGGACGCGCGCGCAGCCGCGGCGATGCGGCGAGAGCTTCCCGCCGGCGGCGTGCTCGTCACGCGCGAAGGCCACATCTACACCCGGCACAGCGTGAGCTTCCACGCGCCGGATTCAGAGTTCCACGGCGTGCTCTCGCGCCAGCGCGAAATCGAGCAGCTCGAAGTGGACCTCGCGACCGGGCGCGGTGCCGTTCCTGCCGTGCAGGCGCGCGTGACTGAGGCGGAAGAGGCGATCGCGCGCCACAAGGAAGCGCTCGCCTCGGCGCGTCTCGCGCTCGGTGACACGCAGCAGCGCCATCACGCGCTGCAGCTCGAGGCCCTGCGACTCTCCGAGCAGGTGCAGCGGCTGACCCAGCGCGGCGAGAAAATCGCCGTCGAGCTCGCCGAGATCGCCGAGCAGACCGAGACCGAGGCCGCGCACCGCGAGGAAGCCGCAGCAAACCAGCAGCGCCTCACGCACGAAAGCGCCGAGGCGCGCTCGCAGCTCGAGCTCGCAACCGAGCTCCATCAGCGCGCCGACGCGGTGCTCGCGCGTCAGCGTGAGGCCGCACGCGTGGCGCAGCACGCGCAGCAGGAAACGCTGTTCGGATCGCGCAGCGCCGATGCGAAACTCGCCGAGGTCGGGAGCGCGATCGCCAGGCTGACCGAGCAGCTCGCCGCGCTTGCGGCGAGCATTGCAGAGGACCAAGAGGCCCTCGCCGGATGCGATGAGGCGCCGTGGCAAGCGCAGCTCCAGCAGGCCCTCAGCGGGAGGAGCGAGCGAGAGAGCGCGCTCGCGCACGCGCGCGACGCGCTGGAAGGCATGCAAACGCGGCTGAAAGAGGTGGAGCACGAGCGCTTCACGGCGGAGCAGCGTCTCGCGCCGCTGCGCGACAGGGTGAACGATGTGCGCCTGAAGGAGCAGGAGGCGCGTCTCACCGAAGAGCAGTATGCGCAGCATCTGGCCGAAGCCGGTGCGGACGAGGAGGCGCTCAAAAGGGCGCTCGAAAAAGGCACGCGATCGGGCGCCCTGCAAAGCGAGATCGGCCGCCTGCACGAGGCGATCCAGGCGCTCGGCGCGGTCAACCTCGCGGCGCTCGAGGAGCTGCAAACCGCGCAGGAGCGCAAGACCTATCTCGACGCGCAGTCGCAGGACCTGATCGAGGCCATGACGACGCTCGAAAACGCGATCAAGCGCATCGACCGCGAGACGCGCGAGCGCCTGCAGGAGACGTTCGACCAGGTGAACGACCATTTCGGCCGCATGTTTCCGGCGCTTTTCGGCGGCGGCCATGCGAGGCTCGTGCTGACCGGCGAGGAGATCCTCGATGCCGGCGTGCAGGTGATCGCGCAGCCACCGGGAAAGAAGAACAGCTCGATCCACCTGCTTTCGGGCGGCGAGAAAGCGCTCACCGCGCTGTCGCTCGTCTTCTCCATGTTCCAGTTGAATCCGGCGCCGTTCTGCCTGCTCGACGAGGTCGACGCACCGCTCGACGATCACAACACCGGCCGCTTCTGCGAGCTCGTGCGCCGGATGAGCGAAAGCTCGCAGTTCCTTTTCATCAGCCACAACAAGATCACCATGGAGATCGCCAACCAGCTCCTCGGCATCACGATGCAGGAGCCGGGCGTGTCGCGCGTGGTCGCGGTCGACATCGAAGAGGCGATGAAGCTCACCGAAGAGGCCGCTTAGAGTCTTCCATGAGCGACTTGCAGGTCAGTCTTCTGATCATCGGCCTCCTCGTCATCGGCGGCGTGACCGCTTTCAACTGGTTCCAGCAGTGGCGGCTCCGGCGCAGGCTCGAGGACGCATTCGGCGAGAAGCACGAGGACGTCCTGCTGCGCGAGGTGCCTCGCGGCGACGAGCGCCGTCGTGACCCGCAGTCGGGCTCGCCGCAGCGCGTCGAGCCCACCATGAATCCGGCTGCTGTCTTCGAAACCGAACCGGCGACACCGCTCGAAGAGCACCTGGCGCTCGCGGCCTCGTTGCCGCGGGTCCCCGGCTTCGATCCCGAAATCGATTTCGTCGTTTCCGTCGACGCGTCCGAACCGGTGAGCGCCGCAGGACTCGCGGAGCTGCACACCCGCGCGGCGACCTGCGGACGGCGCTTTCGCGTCGCAGGCTACAGCTTCGCAGCGCGCGAATGGGAGGAGGCCGCGCGCCTGAGCGGAGGACGCTATGCGCACCTGAAGCTCGCGGTCCAGCTGGTGAATCGCAAAGGCGCCGTAGATCTGGGCGCGCTGACGACGTTCTGCGCGGCGGCCCAGGAATGCGCCGAGCGTTTTTCCGCGACCGCCACCTGCTCCGACATCGAGGCGGCGCTCGAACGCGCGCGCGAGCTCGATGCCTTCTGCGCGGAGGTCGATATCGCAATCGGCGTCAACGTCGTCGCTTCCGCAGGCAAGTTCGGCGGCACCAGCATCCGCAGCCTCGCTGAAAGCGCGGGATTCAAGCTCGAGCCCACCGGGCTTTTTCACTACCTCGACGACCACCGCCAGACGCTCTTTACGCTCGACAATCACGAGCCCGCGCCGTTTCTGCCCGAGCAGATCAAGCATCTCAGCACCGGAGGTGTGACGCTGCTTCTGGACGTGCCGCGCGTCGCCGACGGGGAAGCCGCGCTCGCGCACATGCTGGCGGTGGGAGTCGAGCTTGCGCAGGGGCTCGGCGGTGTGCTGGTCGACGACAACCGGGTGCCGCTCAACGACAACGCGGTGCGCGCGATCCAGCAGCAGGTCAAAGCGATACACGCGAGGATGCAGGCCCGCGGGATTGCCGCGGGCAGCGAGCGGGCGCTGCGACTGTTCTCATGAGCGTGCCGCGCGAGGCGCGCCGCCGTGCCGGCGCGCTACGCGAGGAGATCGACCGCCACAATTACCTTTATTACGGGCTCGACGCGCCGGAAATCTCCGACGCCGAGTACGACGCGCTCTTCCGCGAGCTGCAGGCGCTCGAAGCGCAGTACCCCGAGCTCGTGAGCCCCGATTCGCCCACGCAGCGCGTGGGGGCGGACCCGCAGAATCGCTTCGGTGCCGTCACGCACCGCGCGCCCATGCTCTCGCTCAACAACGCATTCGGAAACGACGAAGTCGCGGCATTCGACCGTCGCAACCGCGAAGGGCTCGAAGTCGATCGCGTCGAATATGCCGCCGAGCCCAAGTTCGACGGACTCGCGGTGAGCCTCACCTATGTGGACGGTGCGCTCACGGTGGGAGCGACGCGCGGCGATGGCTACGTCGGCGAGGACGTGTGCGCAAACCTGCGCACCATCCGCGCGATTCCGCTGCGGCTCACCGTTGCGCCTGCGCCGGCGCTGATCGAAGTTCGCGGCGAAGTCCTCATGCTGAAGCGCGACTTCAACGCGCTCAAGGAAGCACAGCGCGAAAAAGGCGAGCGCGAGTTCGTGAACCCGCGCAACGCGGCCGCCGGGTCGCTGCGCCAGCTCGACACGCGCGTGACCGCGAGCCGCCGGCTGACGTTCTACGC
>CAZULX010000496.1:0-7436 GCA_964621335.1 uncultured Streptomycetaceae bacterium | reverse complement strand
CGATGCGCTCGAGGCCCATGCCGGTATCGACCGACGGCTTGGGCAGCGGGTTGAGCGTGCCTTTGTCGTCGCGGTTGAACTGCATGAACACGAGATTCCAAATCTCGATATAGCGGTCGCCGTCGGCGTCCGGCGAGCCGGGAGGCCCCCCCGGTATCCCGGGGCCGTGGTCGTAGAAAATCTCGCTGCACGGCCCGCAAGGACCGGTGTCGGCCATCTGCCAGAAGTTGTCGCTCTGGTATTTACCCGCGCCCGGCTTGTCGCCGATGCGTATGCAGCGCTCGGCGGGAACGCCGATATCTTTCGTCCAGATCCCGTACGCTTCGTCGTCCTCGTGGTAGACGGTCGTCCAGAGGCGCTCTTTCGGAAGCTTGTAAACCCCGGTCAACAGCTCCCACGCGAAGTTGATCGCATCGCGCTTGAAGTAATCGCCGAAGCTGAAATTGCCCAGCATCTCGAAAAAGGTGTGGTGCCGCGCGGTGTAGCCCACGTTCTCGAGGTCGTTGTGCTTGCCGCCCGCGCGCACGCAGCGCTGCGAGGTGGTGGCGCGCACGTAAGGCCGCTTCTCCTGCCCGAGGAAGACGTCCTTGAACTGGACCATGCCCGAGTTGGTGAAGAGGAGTGTCGGATCGTTGCCGGGAACGAGCGGGCTCGACGCGACGATCGTGTGCGCCTTGCCTTCGAAATACTTCAGGAACTGACTGCGGATCTCGTTGCTGCGCATGGTTACGGCGAGGCGTGACCGGCCCCGCTTCAAGATACGGACAAGACAGGCATTTTAGCAGGCGCACACACCGTAGGGTACATCGATGATGCACCGTGCAAGGCGGTGCACTATCAGTGCACCCTACGATTTTGAACTCGGAGCGGCGGAGCGATCATAGATCGCCGAAGGAAAGGAGGTTACGGAGGGAAACCTTGGTTTCCCTCTGTAGCGTGATATCCCCACGAGCGGAGCGAGTTACGGAGGGAAACCTTGGTTTCCCTCCGTAACGTTACAAGGACGACATTCCGTTCGAGCGCGGCGGAGCCGCGCCTAGAACGGAATATCGTCATCCATCTCGTCGAACCCCCCGCCTTTGCGTGCGGGGGCTTTGGCCGCCGCGGCACCGGCGGCGACAGGCTCGCGCGCTATCGGCTCGGAGCCGCCGCCGCGCGCGCCCAAGAGCTGCATGCGGTCGCCGACGATCTCGGTCGAATAGCGCTCCTGCCCTTCCTTGTCCTGCCACTTGCGCGTGCGGATGCGGCCTTCGACGTATACCGGGGAGCCTTTCTTCAGGTATTCGCCCGCGATCTCCGCGGTCTTGCCGAAGAAGGCGATGCGATGCCATTCGGTGTGCTCCTGCTTCTCTCCGCTCTTGTCCTTCCAGGTATCGGTGGTGGCGATGCGGATGTTGGTCACCGCATCGCCGCTCGGAAGATAGCGGGTCTCCGGATCCGCGCCGAGGTTGCCGATGAGAATTACCTTGTTGACTGAGGCCATGTCAGCTCTCCTTCCCCTGCAATTGTGTTGCGCACATTGTGTTCGTCAAAACGGGCGCTGTCCACTTTGAGGTAGGCCGTCCGCTCGGCGATCACGATCCGGGCTTCGCGCACGCCGGGCACCGCGCGCAGGAGCGACAGCAGCGATTCCGCCTGCTGCGCGTCCATGGGCGGTACGCTGTAAGTGCGCGTGCTCGGCAACTCGGGCACCTTCATACCCGCCGCCGCCATGAGCCACATAACGAGGAGCACCGCGTCCGCGATGACAAGGGCGGTGAGACCCCAGCGGCCGTACAGATATCCGCCGGCTGCCGCGCCCACGAACGTGCCGAAGAACTGGACGCTGCTGTAGACGCCGATCGCAATGCCCCTGGAGTGGGCAGGCGCGATGCGCGAAGTGAGCGACGGCAGCATGGCCTCGAGCACGTTGAACGGCGTGAAGAAGAGCAGCAGAAAAACAGTCAGCGTCAGCACGCCGCTTCCGAGCCACGGCAAGGCCAGGTGCGCCGCCAGCAGCAGCGCGACCGACGCGGAAAAAACGATCTTCAGCCGCCGCGCGCTCCCCTGCCCCAATATCGCCGGCACCATCAGCACGAAGGATGCCAGCATCACCGGCAGATAGACTTTCCAGTGCTCTTCCAGAGGCAATCCCGCATCGCGCAGCGAGAACGGCACCGCGATGAATAGCGCCATCAGCACCGCGTGCAACGCGAAGATACCGATATTGAGACGCGCGAGCTGCGGGTCGCGCAGCACCGACCAGAACTCGCGCAGCGCGCCTGCGCTCGAGGCCCGCCGCGTCTCGGGCACATCCGGCACGATGCGCCAGACCAGGAGCATCGCGCCGAGCGCGAGCACGCCGGTCATCGCGAACAATCCCGGCACGCCGATCAGCCCGTCGAGCCACGGGCTCGCGACCAGCGAAATAGCAAAAGCGAGGCCGATCGTGGAGCCGATCATCGCCATCGATTTGGTGCGGTGCTCTTCGCGCGTGAGGTCGGCGGCCATCGCCATCACTGCGGCGGAGATGGCTCCCGCGCCCTGCAGCACGCGCCCGGCGATGACGATGTAGATGTTGGGCGCGATCGCCGCGATGAAGCTGCCGGCGGCGAAGATCGCGAGTCCGATGTAGATCACGCGTTTCCTTCCGTAACGGTCCGACCACCAACCGAACGGAATCTGCAGGACGGATTGCGTCAGGCCGTAGGCGCCGATCGCGATACCGACCAGCAGGAGATCGGCGCCTCCGGGCAGGCGCTCGGCATAGATCGCGAATACCGGCAGGATCACGAACATGCCGAACAGCCGCAGGCCGAAGATCGAAGCGAGACTCACGCTCGCGCGCAGCTCGAGGGAACTCATGCGGTCGCGCGGCGGACTCAAGAGCGAAGGGACTTAAAGCGTTGGGAATGCGACAGGGAGTCCGGTATATTAACAGGTTTGCTCTTATGGCTGCCGTCACCCCCTCGTCCGTCGTTCCGTTCTCCTCCCCCCGCGGGCAAAGCGACAATGGCGACCATGGCGCAAGCGCCCCGTCCAACGATGGCGCAAGCGCAACCATCGCCGGTCTCATCCGCATCCGCGGAGCGCGCACCCACAACCTGAAGAACGTCGATCTCGACCTGCCTCGCAACCGGCTCGTCGTCATCACCGGCCTCTCGGGTTCGGGCAAGTCTTCGCTCGCCTTCGATACGCTCTACGCCGAAGGACAGCGGCGATACGTCGAATCGCTGTCGGCCTATGCCCGCCAGTTCCTGCAGCTGATGGAAAAGCCCGACGTCGATCTGATCGAAGGGCTCTCTCCCGCGATCGCGATCGAGCAAAAAGCGACTAGCCATAACCCGCGCTCGACCGTCGGCACCGTCACCGAGATACACGATTACCTGCGCCTTCTGTACGCGCGCATAGGCGATCCGCATTGCCCCGATCACCACATCCTGCTCTCGGCGCAAAGCGTCTCGCAGATGGTGGACCACGTGATGACCCTGCCGCCGGACACCCGCATCATGGTGCTCGCGCCGCTCGTCGTCGGCCGCAAGGGCGAGCAGTCCGATCTCTTCGACGAGCTGCGGGCACAGGGGTTCGTCCGCATCCGCGTCGACGGCACCGTCTACGAGCTCGACGATTTGCCGAAACTCAAGAAGACCGTGAAGCACACCGTGGAGGTCGTCGTCGACCGGCTCAAAGTGCGCGAAGACGCGAAACAGCGCTTCGCCGAGTCGTTCGAAACGGCGCTGCGCCACGCTGACGGGCGCGCGCTCGCGGTGGAGATGGACGGCGGCCGCGAGCATCTCTTCTCGGCCAAGTTCGCATGTCCCGTGTGCAGCTATTCGCTGCCCGAGCTCGAGCCGCGGCTGTTTTCGTTCAACAATCCGATGGGCGCCTGTCCGCGCTGTGACGGGCTCGGCACCGTGAGCTTCTTCGATCCGCGGCGCATCGTCGCATTCCCCGATCTTCCGCTCGCATCCGGCGCGATCAAGGGCTGGGACCGCCGCAACCAGTTCTACTTCCAGATGCTCCAGTGCCTCGCGACCCATTACGGCTTCGACCTCGAGCAGCCGTACTCGGCGCTTTCGGAACCCGTGCAGCAGGCGATCCTCCACGGCTCGGGCCGCGACAAAATACGCTTCCTCTACGCAGGCGAGCGCGGCCGCAGCCACGTGCGCGAGCATCCTTTCGAAGGCGTGCTGCCCAACCTCGAGCGGCGTTACCGCGAAACCGACTCGGCGGTCGTGCGCGAGGAGCTCGCCAAGTACCTCAACACGCAGGCGTGTCCCGAATGCGCAGGCACGCGCTTGAGACGCGAGGCGCGGCACGTCACCATCGCGGACAAGGCGATCTACGAGGTGTCGGGCCTGCCGCTCGCGCAGGCGATCGATTTCTTCGGCGCGCTGGAGCTTCCCGGCGTGAAGCAGGCGATCGCCGACAAAGTCGTGCGCGAGATCGTGAACCGGCTGCAGTTTCTCGTGAACGTGGGGCTGGAGTACCTCTCGCTCGACCGTTCGGCGGAGTCGCTCTCGGGCGGTGAAGCGCAGCGCATACGGCTCGCGAACCAGATCGGCTCGGGCCTGACCGGCGTCATGTACGTCCTCGACGAGCCTTCCATCGGCCTGCACCAGCGCGACAACTCGCGTCTGCTGGAAACGTTGAAGCGGCTGCGCGATCTCGGCAATACTGTGATCGTCGTCGAGCACGATCACGAATCGATCATGAGCGCGGATTACGTCGTCGACATGGGGCTCGGCGCGGGCGAGCACGGCGGCCGCGTCGTAGCGCGCGGCACCCCTCAGGAAATCACCGCGCACGCCGAGTCGCTCACCGGGCAGTACCTGAGCGGCAGGCGGCGCATCGAGTTGCCCGGCTTGCGTCATCGCGTGAATCCGAAGCGTCAGCTCACGATAGCAGGCGCGACCGGAAACAATCTCAAGGACGTCACGGTGAGCATCCCCGTGGGGCTTTTCGTGTGCGTGACGGGCGTCTCCGGGTCCGGCAAGTCGACGCTCGTGAACGATACGCTGTACAGCGCGGTCGCGCGCCAGCTCTACGGCAGCGCCGTCGCGCCTGCGCCGCATCATTCGATCGAGGGGCTCGAGCTCTTCGACAAAGTGGTCAACGTCGACCAGAGTCCGATCGGGCGCACCCCGCGGTCCAACCCCGCGACTTACACCGGGCTCTTCACGCCCATACGGGAGCTCTTCGCGGGCGTGCCGGCCGCGCGCGAGCGCGGATACGGCACGGGCCGTTTTTCGTTCAACGTCAAAGGCGGCCGGTGCGAGGCGTGCCAGGGGGACGGCGTGCTCAAGGTCGAGATGCATTTCCTGCCCGACATCTACGTCGCGTGCGACGTATGCCACGGCCGGCGCTACAACCGCGAGACGCTCGAGATACAGTACAAAGGCAGAAACATCCACGAAGTCCTGCAGATGACGGTAGAGCAGGCGACGGAGTTCTTCAGCGCCGTTCCGGTGCTCGCGCGGAAGCTCCAGACATTGCTCGATGTCGGTCTCGGCTACGTCAAGCTCGGCCAGAGCGCAACGACACTCTCGGGGGGCGAAGCGCAACGCGTGAAGCTCGCGCTCGAGCTGTCGAAGCGCGACACGGGGCGCACGCTGTACATCCTCGATGAACCGACGACAGGGCTGCATTTCCACGACATCGATCTGCTGCTGCGAGTCCTGCACCGCTTGCGCGACCACGGAAATACGGTGGTGGTGATCGAGCACAATCTGGACGTGATCAAGACCGCGGACTGGGTGATCGACCTCGGCCCGGAAGGGGGAGACGGCGGCGGCCGCGTCGTGGCGGAAGGCCGTCCCGAAGACATCGCAGCGAACGAATCGAGCCACACCGGTCGCTACGTGCGCGCGGTGCTGCGGTGAGGCGGCATCCGCTCACGCGCCCGCGCATTACCTCACGCGCTCGATAATGGCGCCGCGC
This sequence comes from uncultured Streptomycetaceae bacterium, assembly GCA_964621335.1. GTDB lineage: Bacteria > Pseudomonadota > Gammaproteobacteria > Burkholderiales > SG8-41 > JAQGMV01. The sequence continues at coordinate 1,517 of CAZULX010000496.1, read as the reverse complement.
GACCTCCTGCTCGGAAGCTTCCGCGCGGCGCTCGATGCCGCGGACCCGTTGCGGCTCGTCCCGCAGCACCTTCCCGATCCGCCCAAAGGCAGGACGCTGGTAGTGGGCGCCGGAAAGGCGGCGGCCTCGATGGCGCTCGCGGTCGAGCAAAACTGGCCCGCCGAAGCGCCGCTGGAAGGGCTGGTCGTAACGCGCTACCAGCACGGCCTGCTCACCAACCGCATCACGGTGATCGAAGCGGGCCATCCGGTCCCCGACGAGTCCGGAGAGAGGGCGGCGCTGGAAATCGTCCGGCAGGTGAAGGCGCTCACGCGCGACGACCTGCTGCTCGTACTGCTCTCGGGCGGCGGATCGAGCCTCCTTTCGCTGCCCGCCGACGGCATCGCGATGGCGGACCTGAGCGCAACGACGCGCGAGCTGCTGCGCTCGGGGGCACGCATCCAGGACATGAATGCGGTGCGCAAACACCTGTCCGCGATCCAGGGCGGGCGGCTCGCCGCGGCGAGCCGCGCACCGGTCGTAGCGCTCGTCATTTCCGACGTGACCGGTGACGATCCGACGCATATCGCTTCAGGGCCGTGCGCGCCGGATCCAACGACCTACCGCAACGCCGTCGAGATTCTCGAGAACCATCAGGTGCGCGCGCCCGCGACCGTAATGCGGCACCTGCAACGCGGGTTGCGCGGCGAAGCGGCGGAAACGCCGAAGCCGGGGGACCGGATATTCGAGCGCGTCGAGAATCGCGTGATCGGCTCGGCGCGGCTTTCGCTGGAGGCGGCGGCGGCCTTCTTCGGCGAGAACGGCATACGCTCCGCCATACTCGGCGATTCGGTCACGGGCGAGGCGCGCGAAGTCGCGAAAGTGTATGGCGCGCTCGCCCGCGAAGTGAGCCGCCACGGCACGCCGTGGCCGAAACCGGTCGCACTGATCTCCGGGGGTGAATGCACGGTCACGCTGCGCGGCAGCGGTCGCGGCGGGCGCTGCGCAGAGTTCCTGCTCTCGCTCGCGATCGACCTCGACGCCGAAGCCGGAGTCCACGCGCTCGCGTGCGACACCGACGGCATCGACGGTTCGGAAGACAACGCCGGCGCGGTGCTATTTCCGGATACGCTGCGTCGCGCCGCCGCCAAGAAGCTCAACCCGGGGGCGCTGCTCGCGGACAACGATGCCTACCCGTTCTTCGCCGCCCTCGACAGCCTCGTCGTAACCGGGCCCACCCGCACCAACGTCAACGACTACCGGGTCATCCTTATTACCTGAGCCTGCGGCCGTATCCGTGCGCCGCGCTTGCGTATCACCGCCGGTTCGATCGCGCCGGAGTCGATAGACCGCGCGCTCGGCTGGCGTACTTTTTGCAACCTGCAGGTCTTCGTGAACCTTCTCACCAACGCGGCCAAATACACGCCGGAAGGCGGCCGCATCGAGCTGCGCGCGAGCCGCGAGCAGGACGAGGCCCTCGTGCACGTGCTCGAAAACGGCATCGGCATACCCATGGAGATGCAGCCGCACATCTTCGA
>CAZULX010000495.1:0-9219 GCA_964621335.1 uncultured Streptomycetaceae bacterium | reverse complement strand
GTACCAGGAACACGCCGAAGACATCATGCTCGCCAAGGACGTCGACGAGTTCTGGCATACGCACATCCTGCAGACGATGAAATACATGGACGACTGCGAGCGCGTGTTCGGCTGCTATCTGCACCATAACCCGCACGTCGGCCGCGTAACCGAGGAAGACCTGGAAAAACGGGCATCGCTGGCCGAGAAGACGCGCTCGCTGTACCAACAGGAGTTCGGCGCAATGCTGAGCACGGCCTGGGCGGGCACCCCCATTGAAAGCGCCAACGGAGCGTGGTCGAGCGCCGCGGTGAAAGCGCAAAACGCCGCCTGGTCGAGTGCCGCGGTTAAGGCCGAGAAGGCCGCCTGGTCGAGCGCCGCAATCAAGTCCGAGAACGCGGCTTGGTCGAGCGCAGCAATCAAAGCGGAAAAGGCGGCGTGGTCAAGCGCTGCAATCAAGCCCGAGAACGCAGCATGGTCGAGCGCTGCGATCAAGGCAGAGAATGCCGCTTGGTCGAGCGCCGCAATCAAAACCGAGAATGCCGCATGGTCGAGCGCCGCAATCAGGGCCGACAATGCAGCATGGTCGAGCGCTGCAATCAAGCCCGGGAACGCAGCGTGGTCGAGCGCCGCAATCAAGGCCGAGAATGCCGCGTGGTCGAGCGCTGCAATCCGGTCTCACGATGTCACCGATACCGCTGCGCATACCAGCGCATAGATCGCAACCAGGTACGCTCGCGTAAGGGCCGGAGCGATCCGGCCCTTTTAAGTGCGACATGGGATTCGCATTGACGCGGGCGGCAGAAGCCCGCGGGGGCGTAGTGCTGAGTCATGACCTTCGGTAGTATTTGTCGCACTTCGATTCCCGGGGATACGACGACGGTGATGGGCCAAATGACTATCGAACGGCCACAGTCGACCCCCCCGCGGCGCTGGTGGCAGTTTCTACCGTGGCTGGTAGTCCTCATCGGAATAGCGGTCTCGGTTTTCCTCTTCATAGCTCTGCGCGATGCAGTGGAGAACGTCGCGCGCCTGCGGTTCGAGCGGCAGGCTACCGATGCAAAAGCGGTCATCGAAGGGCGCATCCATTCCTACGCGAACGTTCTTTACGGTCTGCGCGCCCTTTTCGCCACCCATAGCTCGGTAAGCCGCATCGAGTTTCACCGCTTCGTGCGAACGCTGGATCTCGGAACGCGCTATCCGGGCTTCGAAGTCGTTAACTTCGCGGCTTACGTCGCCAGAGATCAGCTGGACTCCTTCGTCGAGTCCGTCCGGCGCGATACGAGTCTCGAGCCGGCGGGCTATCCGTACTTCAAGGTGAAGCCGCCGGGTGTTCGTCCCGAGTATTTCGTGCTCGCGTATCTCGAGCCGATCGAGGGCAACGAGTTCGCGTTCGGGCTGGATCTCGGTTCGAATCCCGCTGTGGTCGATGCAGGTCCGAAAGGCCTCGCAGCCCTGCAACACGCGGCTCGCGATTCGGGCAAGCTGATAGCGTCGGGCCTGCCGATCAAAATAAAGGCAGAGAAACCGTACATTGGCCTGGCAATGCGTCTCGCGGTGTACCGCAGCGGAATGCCGATCGAAACGGTGGCGCAGCGGCGCGCCGCGTACATCGGTTCGGTAGGCGCCGGCTTCAACATCGAAGAGCTCATGCGAGGCGGGCTTGACCAGCAGCTTCTGCAGGTGATGCGCTTCAAGCTTTATGATGTAGGTTCCACGGACGCGCCGAACGAGGAAACCGTGAAGCACCGTCTTCTGTTCGACAGCAATCAGCTGCTCACCAAAGGGGTGCCGATAGAGATCACCGAGAATCCCAGTTCTCTCTTTACCCGGATGCTCCCCATCGAAATCGGCGGTCGCGCGTGGCAGCTTCATTTCAGCACGCCGAAGCACGCGGCAAGCCAACGCTTGGACGTGATTTTGCCGTGGGTAGTGCTGCTCGGCGGAATACTGTCCAGCTTACTTCTGTACGCCGTGCTCATTTCACTCGCGTCTTCGCGCACTCGCGCCGAGAAGATCGCAGCCGACATGACGCGCAACCTGCGCGAGAGCGAAGCGAGCCTCGCCCAGGCGCAGCGCATGGCGCAGCTAGGAAACTGGTCGCTGGAGCCGGACCGACGGGTGATGAGCTGGTCGTCGCAGACGTACCGCATATTCGGATTGGATGCGCAGGAGCCGCGGCCGGTCACGTTCGCGGACTTTCTGGATCGCACTCACAACGAGGACCGGGCGCTGGTCCAGAACGCGCTGCTCGGAGCGATCGAGTCGCGCCAGCATCGCGACATCGAGCACCGCATCACGCTCGCCGACGGCAGGGTGCGCTGGGTGCATACGATCGTGCAGGGCGATGCCCCGTCGCCGGTGCCGGGAACGATCATGGACATCACCGAGCGCAAGCTCGCCGAGCAGGAGCTGATCGAGAGCCGCGCGCTGCTGAACGACGCGCAGAAGCTCGCGCACGTCGGCTGCTGCCAGTACAACCCGCTCGACGGCCGGGTGATCTGGTCGGACGAGCTTTACCGCATCTACGGCGTCGACCCGCGCACTTTCACGCCGACCTACGCTTCGTCGATGAAGCTCGCGCATCCGCTCGACCGCGCGGCGTGGGGGGAAGTCCTCGCTTCGGCGCTGCGCAGCGGCGAGCCTTTCGCCGCCGAGTTTCGCATCCTGCGCCCGGACGGAACGGTGCGGCACCTGAGAAGCCTCGGCGAAGTGATCAAGGACCCGATGGGAAGACCGCTGCGCATGTTATGGTCCGTCGTCGACATAACCGAGCACAAACAGACCGAGGACTTTCTGCGCGCCTCCGCCGACCAGCTCACCGCGCTTTCGCGCCGGCTCGTGGAAATCCAGGAAGCCGAGCGCCGGCACTTGTCGCGCGAGCTGCACGATCGCGTCGGACAGAACCTCACCGCGCTCAGCATCAACCTGGACATGCTCTCGACCAGTCTCACCGGCGACGATTGCGCCGAACATCGCGCGCGCCTCACCGATTCCTCGGCGCTGCTGGAATCCACGGTCGATTCGATCGAGAACGTGATGGCGGAGCTGAGGCCGCCGATGCTGGACGATTACGGCCTGCTGCCGGCGCTGCACTGGTACGCCAAGCATTTCTCGAAACGCACAGGGATCGAAGTCGCGGTGACCGGTGCCGAAGGCGCGGAGCGCCTCGCCGCCGAAACCGAGATCACGCTCTTTCGCATCGCACAGGAAGCGCTGACGAACGTCGCGAAGCACGCGCGTGCCGGTCACGCCGAAATCGCGCTCGACCACTCCGGCACCCACTGCGTCATGACGATCACCGACGACGGGATCGGCATCGACGGCGACAGCGGGCGCGGCAGCGATCGCCGGCCGCGTCTCGGCATGGTCACGATGCGCGAGCGCGCGCAGGCCGTGGGAGCGCGTTTCTCGGTGACGACGCTGCCCAGCGGCGGCACGCAGGTCGCGATCGGCATCCCATGACGATCAGCGTGCTCATCGCGGACGATCACGGCGTGGTGGCCGAGGGACTGCGCCACCTGGTGGACGCCCAATCGGAGATCGAGGTGATCGGGCTCGCCGAGAACGGCCGCGACGCGGTGCGCGCGGCGATGGACATGCGCCCGGACATCGTCCTCATGGACCACGCCATGCCGCTCCTGAACGGCACCGAGGCGACCCGCCTCATCCGCGAGCGATGCGCCGGGACGCGCGTCATCATGCTTTCGATGTACTCCGACGCGGTCCACGTCTACCGCGCGCTGCAGGCGGGCGCGACCGGCTACATCATCAAGCGCTCGGTCGCGAAGGAAGTCGTGGACGCGATCTGGGCGGTGCACCGCGGCGGACGCTACCTTTCGCGGCAGCTCGCCGACATCGTGATCGACCACGTCGTGCATCGCAGCGCGCCCGACGATCCGCTCGAGCGCCTGTCCTCGCGCGAGCGACAGGTCCTGCAACTCCTCGCCGAAGGTCACAGCGTCGCCGAGATCGCAGCGACCCTTTCGCTGTCGCCGAAGACCGTCGAGACCTATCGCGCGCGGATGATGGAGAAGCTCGGCATCTACGAGCTCGCGGGCCTCGTGCGATTCGCGATCCAGCAAGGCGTCACCTTTTTAGACTGATCCTGTAAGGCCGCGCATTACAGGAACTGTCGGTATTCTCCCGACAGCGGCCGGCCGGTGCCGCCTTTAGGCTGCGACATCCATTCAGTCGGAGCCAATCCAGATGAACGCGAAATACAACAGCAACCCCGTCGCACTGGTGGTGCACGGCCACCACGCGGTGCGGCGCGCGCTGTGCGAGCGCATCAGGGCGTCGTTCGCGAATTTCCGCCTGCGCGAGGCGGGCAGCGTCGAGGACGCGCTCTACATGCTCGATGATGAGCTGATCGACATCGTGCTGATCGACGGCGATGCGCCTGGGGTCGGAGGCCTCAAAGGCACTCGCGCGATCCTCGATCGATCGCCGAGCTCGTCGGTCATCGTGATGTCCGCGATCAGCGAGCCCACGTGCCTGTCGGCCGCGAGCCGCGCCGGCGCGATGGCTTTCGTGAATAAACGCGCGATCGGGAGCGAGCTCATGCACGTGCTCGAGGAGTTCACCGGCCGGCGCGCGGCGCGCGGCGTGGACGATTGAGCTGCAGCCTCAGGGCGCCGGCGCGAGAAGAGGCCCGCTCGCCGTCACGAAGCGCCTGAGAGCGACCTCGTCAAGCGGTTTGCTCAGCAGATACCCCTGAATTTCGTCGCACCCGTTCTCCGCGAGGAAGGCGAGCTGGGCGCGATTCTCCACGCCTTCCGCGATCACCTGCAGCCCCAGGTTGTGCGCGAGTGAAATGATCGCTTTCGCGATCGTCGCGTCGTGCTGGCTCGTCGGCACGTCGTCTATGAACGAGCGGTCGATCTTCAGGCGGTCGATCGGAAAGCGCCTCAGGTAGCCGAGGCTCGAATATCCCGTCCCGAAGTCGTCGACCGCGAGCTGCACGTTCATCTCCTTGAACTCGGAGAGGATGCGTATCACCTTGTCGGTGTTGCCCATCATCATGCTCTCGGTGATCTCGAGCTCGAGACAGTGCGCGGGCAGTCCGCTCGCCTGGAGGATGCGCTCGATCAGCTTCGGGAGATTGGCCTGATAGAACTGGCGCGCCGACAGATTCACGGCGACCCGTCCGAAATCGATGCCCTGCCGCCGCAGGTCGGCCGCGAACTTGCACGCCGTGATGAGCACCCATTCGCCGATGGGGACGATCAACCCCGTGTCCTCGGCGAGGGGTATGAACTGGTCGGGGGCGACGCGGCCGAGCTCCGGATGCTCCCAGCGCAGGAGCGCTTCCATGCCGACCAGCTCGACGCTGCTCGCTCCCGCCTGCGGCTGATAGTGCAGCACGAGCTCGCCCTGCTCGACCGCTTTCGCGAGCTTCGACTTCAGGCTGAACTGCGCCGAAATCGCGACGTTCATTTCCTTGCGGTAATAGCTGAAGGCGTTGCGGCCGCTTTCCTTGGCGTGATACATCGCCGCGTCCGCGTTCTTGAGCAGCTCCTCCACGCTGTCTCCGTCGAGCGGATAGAGCGCGATGCCGAGGCTCGCGGAGACCGCGATCTCCTCCCCCTCGATCATCATCGGGCTCGACATGCGCGCGATGATCCTCTCGGCGATCTCGGTCACGTCCGCGAGCGACTGCACTTCGGTCGCGATGAGAACGAACTCGTCGCCGCCGAAGCGCGCCACCGTGTCCTCCGGGCGCAGGATGGTGCCGAGCTCGGCGCCGACGCGCTTCAGCAGCGAATCGCCGACGTGATGGCCGAGGCCGTCATTGACGAGCTTGAAGTGGTCGAGATCGAGGAACATGACTGCGCAACGCAGGTCGCGGCGGCCCGCACGGAAAAGCGCCTGCTGCAGCCGGTCCTGGAGGAGGTGGCGGTTCGCGAGCCCGGTGAGCGCGTCGTGATTGACGTGATGCTCGAGCTCTTCCTGGTAGCGGCGCGTCTCGGTGATGTCGTTGAGGACCCCGACGTAATGCGTGACGTGGCCCTTGGAGCTTCGCACCGGCGCGATGTGGAGTTCGTTGTAGAAGAGCGTGCCGTCCTTGCGGTGATTGCGGAGCGTGACGCGGCCTTCCTTCTTCTCGCGCAAGAGCGCCCTCAGCGCTGCGATCTCGGGCTGGCTCGTATCCTCGCCCTGGAGGAACCGGCAGTTCCGGCCGAGCACCTCGGCGGCGCTGTAGCCGGTGACGCGCTCGAAAGCCGGATTGACGTGCGCGATGGCGTACTGCTGGCGGCGTCCGGTCGTGATGACGATCGCGTTGACGCTCGCTTCGATGGCGCGCTCGTGCAGGCGCAGCCTCTGCTCCGCGGCGACGCGCTCGGTGACGTCGCGGAAATAGATCGACAGCCCGTCGCGCGATGGATAGGCCTTGACCTCGTACCAGATGCCGTAGCGCAGCGAAAACTCGAGATACTCGACGGCGCGCCCGCCGGCCATCGCTTCGTGCAGCCGGCGATAGCCCTGGCTGCGCGTACCTTCGGGGAAAAGCTCCCAGCAAACGCGGCCGATGAGCCTCGCCGCGCGCATGCGGAAGACCTGCTGGGCTTTGGCATTGAGATAGGTGAAGCGCCATTCCCGATCGACCGCGACGAAGGCGTCGCTGATGCTCTCGAGAATCTGGGCAGGATCGAGCGGCCCGGCGGGGCGTTCCCCGGAATCCGTGATCGTCTTCAGGCTGCCGATTGTTGTCGTTTTATTCACACCCGGCACTCAAGTTCGCGGCAGTTTTGGTCGAGGGTCATAGTCAAGTAAGGCGGAGCGGTGATGCAAGGCCCGAGCAGCGCATGCCCTTTCCGGGTGTCCGACCTTAACGGCCGTGCCGCAGAGATGCTTGAGCGCTAGCCGCGCTCGTAGCGCCGGTACTGGATCGCTTCGGCCAGATGGTTCGCCCGCACGTGCGCCTCGCCGGCGAGATCGGCGATGGTGCGTGCCACTTTGAGCACGCGGTGGTGCCCCCGCGCGGACAGACCGAGCCGTCTAACGGCCTGCGCGAGGAGCGCGGCGCCCGCCGGGTCCGGGGCGCAGTGCGCGTCGGCTTCCCGGGCCTCGAGCCGCGCGTTGGACCTCCGCTGCCGGTCCATTTGCCGCTCGCGCGCCCGGGCGACTCGGCTGCGTATCGACGCGGTGGTCTCGCCGCTCTGGGCCCGGGCGAGGTCCTCGGGCGCGACGGCAGGCACTTTGAGCTGGATGTCGATGCGGTCGAGCAGCGGACCCGAGATGCGGCTTCGATAGCGCTGGACCTGGTCGGGGGCGCACCGGCAGCGGCCAGAATAGTGGCCGAGGTAGCCGCAGGGGCAGGGACGCGTTGCCTTTTTACCATCGACTCGCATCAGACTTAAGTCGTTGATTCCTCAGCTGCCTGCTTGGGAGCCTCAGACGATCGGTGAGCACACTCAAGCGCCGCAGGCTTAACGCGCGTCTGACCCAGAGGGCGGCAGGCTTCGAGCTTGGCGTCTCGTTATTCACAGTCATCAACTGGGAACATCGGTACCGAAGGCCAGCGATGAAGAACTGGCCGGCAATTGACGCTTCCTGGGTTACGACCCGCTGCCCGACGGCCAGGCCATTTCGCAACGCCTTCGACAGAAGCGCCGGCAGATGGCGTGGGGTCAGCGCAAGCTAGCTGAACATCTGGGGGTGGATCGTTGCACGATCACGAGCTGTGGCGAAAGCGCACCGTCGCCTTGTCGCGCAGTTTATTGGGCATTCGGAGACTGCAATCTACGCTGCTATGCGGAAGCGCTGGAATGACTCGCACGGGCGGCGGACGCCGGGCTGAGATCGTCCGAGGCTCGCCTGGCTAGCATAGCTAAGGCCGGCGCTGGCAGTGTTGGTCTTATGGCACCGTTTTCGTTGGCGACTGCTCTTGCTGTAGCTCGACGCAAGTCAGCTTACACCGCCCTTAGCTTGCCGCGATTCGCGGCCGCTCCAGAATTAGTTGTCCAGCCACTGCTCTGACAATCACTTTGGAACGATGCTTAGTCTGCCGCTACGCTCCAAGACAGCGTACTAGATCTGATCGAACCGCTCCAGCCGTGCAGCTCGCGTGCAACGCTCACAATGTCGGATTCGTCCACGCGCACCTTGTTCATCCGGTCTCGCAGGAGCTTGCCGCGACCTCTAGCATTTGTACTGCCGCGTCTGCGGCGCGAGATGGTATTGCCTGAGTGCAAAGCTGATTGAAGCGCAGTTATGACTGCGCAGGGTCACGTGGTTGCCTTGGCGGCTCCACTGGACCACGCGGGACATCGAATATCTGGCCTGTGCGTAGGTTTGTCGGTCGAAAGCGGCCAAATTCGGTACTACGGTCCAGGCATTACTCTAGGTTCTTTTGGCGACGTGGAGGCCATCCGTTGATAACTCCGAACATCGCTATCAATGCAAAGGCTACCAGAGCAAACGAACCTGGTGTCGGAATTGAGGCGACGTAGCCGCTAACTGCCGTGAACTTCACGTAGTCGTAACTGCTGCTGTTGAACACTGCTCCGAATGGATTGGCCAAAGGGTTGTAAGCGCCGATAAGCCAATACGAGGAAATTATTCCCGCTGCGTTGAGCGCCACGGGGGCCGCAGTGCCGACGTTTGCATAATTCCCAATTGCTGCCCAGCCTTTGCTGATCAATTGACTATAAGTAAGGCCAACGAAATTCGTGTCGGCCACCCCGCTCGCGGTTGTCGGCGCGCCAGCGCCTACGTAGGCCATAACTGTAATGTCGGAGTCGTTTGACATCCAGCCGAGGCGGGCTGCCGTGAGCTTTACCGTATCAGGAAAACTGAGCAATGCCATGTCATAGCGCTGCTGATTGTCAATCGAGTGCTCTGGAGTACTGCCTTCACCACGATCGCATTTCGACCCGGACGCACACGCGTCGGCGTTTGTGATGCCTATACCGCCGCTGTACGAGTGCAAGGTCGCAGGCTGAATTGTCTGTATGGCACCGTTGTTCGCATGATTGGCAGCACTGCCACCAGCGACATTCCCGGTGTTTGCATAGGCCGATACCGTCACTCCGCTCGGTGTTCCCGTTAATGTCCATGTCGTCACCGCTGAAGCGTGACCACACACTCCGAGCACTAGCCCGGATTATTCATGAAGCTAAGAATGCAAAGGGCCTCCAACATGGTACAAAGCCGTTGCGAGACGAGCGATGAACCACAAAGGAGGCCTTTGCGTGAGAGACGATACCACACGACAGCGTGTCATGTTTACCGAGC
>CAZULX010000494.1:0-6482 GCA_964621335.1 uncultured Streptomycetaceae bacterium | reverse complement strand
CTGACCGGCAATCTCTGCCGCTGCACCGGTTATCAGGGCATGGTCGATGCGGCGCTGCTGGCGGCGAAGCGGATGCGGGAAGGCGCGCGATGAGCGGGCCCGAGCGTAACGAGTGGTTCGGCCGCCCCGTCAAGCGCAAGGAAGACCCGGCGCTCTTGCGCGGGCAGGGGCGCTACGTCGACGACATTCAGCTCCCGGGCACACTCCACGCCGCGTTCGTGCGCAGCCCGTATGCGCACGCGAAAGTCGGCCGCATCGACACGCGCGCCGCGCTCGCGCTGCCGGGCGTGCACGCGGTTCTCGTCTACGACGATTTGCCCGAGAGCGTGCGGCGCCGGACGCTTCCGCTCCTCGTTCCGCATCCGGCGATCAGGCAGCCGCGCCTGCCCTACGCGCTCGTGAAAGACGAAGCGTGTTACGCGGGCGAGCCCGTCGCATGCGTGATCGCCGACAGCCGCTACATCGCCGAGGACGCCGCGCAGTTGGTCGAAGTCGATTACGAGCCGCTGGCGGCGGTGAGCGACGCTCGCGCTGCGCTCGAGGAGGGCGCGGCTCGCGCCCACGAAGGCGCCGAATCCAACATCGCCGCGCGCTTTCCGGTGAAAGTCGGCGACGCCGACCGCGCTTTCACCGGCGCGAAGCATGTTTTCCGCGAGAAGATCTTCCAGCACCGGGGCGGACCGTTTTTCATCGAGTGCCGGGGCGCGATCGCAACCTGCGAGCCGACGGGCGCGCTCACGCTGTACGTGTCGTCCCAGGGGCCGCACCGCATCAAGCGCTGCATGCTCGAGATGCTCGAGCTCGGCGACAACGACGTGCGCGTGGTGACGCCCGACGTGGGCGGCGGCTTCGGGCCCAAAGGGTCGTTCTATCCCGAGTACGTGAACGTGAGCGTCGCCGCGAGGGCGCTCGGGCGCCCGGTGAAATGGATCGAGGACCGGCGCGAGAACTTTCTCACCACGCACCAGGAGCGCGACCAGTACTGGGACATGGAAATCGCGGTGGACGGCGAGGGCAGGATCATCGCTCTTCGCGGCCAGCTCATACACGAGACCGGCGCCTACGTGCCGTGGGGGATCGTGCTGCCGTGGATCACCGCGACCACCGTGCCGGGCCCTTACGTCATTCCCCACATCAGGATCGACGTGCTTTCGGTCTTCACCAACAAGATCCAGACGACGCCGGTGCGCGGCGCGGGACGTCCCGAAGCGGTGGTGACGATGGAGCGGCTCATGGACCGCGTCGCGCGCGAGCTCGGGCTCGACCGGGCTGAAGTGCGCAGACGCAACTTCATCCGGCCCGAGCAGATGCCGTACGAAGTCGGGATCATATTCCGCGACGGCCGCCCGGTGACGTACGACAGCGGCGATTACCCGGCGAGTCAGGCGGGCGCGCTCGAAGCATCGGATTACGCGGGCTTCGGTGAACGGCAGCGGGCGGCGCGCGCGCAAAGCCGCTACATCGGCATCGGCATCGCGAACGCGGTCGAAGCGACCGGGCTCGGGCCGTATGAAAGCGCGACGGTGCGGGTGGCCACCAACGGCAGGATCGTCTGCTACACCGGCGCGACGCCGCAGGGGCAGGCGCACAAGACGACGCTCGCGCAGATCGTCGCCGACCAGATGGGCGTGGATATCGACGCGATCGACGTCGTCACCGGCGACACCGGCAGCGTGTCGCTGGGGGTCGGCACTTTCGCGGCGCGCACGGCGGTCAACGCAGGGAACTCGGTCCACCTCGCGGCGCTGGAAGTCGCGACGAAGGCGAAGAAGCTCGCCGCCGGCATGATGGAATGCCTGGAGGAAGATCTGGAGCTCGCCGACGGTTTCGTGCGGCTGAAAGGCGAGCACGACGTGCGCAAGAGCCTGCGCGAGATCGCGGTGAAGTCGATCGGAAACCCGGGATTCTCGATGGCCGGCGAGCTGCCGCCGGGGCTCGAGTACACCGCGCACTTCACGCCCGACCAGTCGACTTACGCCAACGGCACGCACGTCGCCGAAGTCGAAGTCGACATCGAGACCGGCGCGGTGAAAATCCTGCGCTATACCGTCGCGCACGACTGCGGGCGCGTCATCAATCCGCTGGTGGTCGACGGGCAGGTGATCGGCGGCGTCGCGCACGGCATCGGCAACGCGCTTTTCGAGCGCATGGTGTACGACGAGAACGCGCAACCGCTCACGACCAATTTCGGCGAATACCTGCTGCCGCTCGCCACCGACGTGCCGCGAGTCGATCTGGTGCACCTCGAGACGCCGTCACCGCTCAATCCGCTCGGCATCAAAGGCGCGGGCGAAGGCGGCACGATACCGGCGATCGCGGCGATCGCATCCGCGGTGGAAGACGCGCTCGCGCCTTTCGGCGTGAAAATCGCCGAAGTCCCGATCACGCCGCAGCGCATCGTCGAGCTTCTGGGCGAGCACGCCCTCGGGCGCACCGCGTAACGCGGGAGCGAGCGCATCAAGAGATCGCATTCGGAGGAGACATGATGTTTCGGAAAACCGTGTGGGTCACTCTCGCCGCCGTCGCGGCCTGCGCCGCGGGCGCGGCGCTCGCGCAGGACAAGTATCCATCCCGCGTCATACGCATCGTCACGGCCGCGCCGGGCAGCAATCACGACTGGGGCGCGCGGCTCGCGGCCCACGAGCTCGCGCCGCGCGTGGACCAGCGCGTGATCGTGGAGAACCGCGGCTCCATCGCGATCGAATACGTCGCGAAGGAAGCGCCGGCGGACGGCTACACCGTGCTCTTCTACGGCGCGGTGGTGTGGCTGCAGCCGGTGCTCTCGAAAGTGAACTGGGACCCGCTCAACGATTTCGCGCCGATCACCCTCGGCCTCACTTCACCCAACGTCCTCGTCGTTCATCCGGCGCTGCCGGTGAAGTCCACCCGCGACCTGATCGCGCTCGCGCGCTCGAGGCCGGGCGAGCTCAACTACGGCGCAGGCGGGGCGGGCTCCACGCCGCACATCGCGGCCGAGCTTTTCAAGCACCTCTCGAAACTCGACATCGTGCGCGTGAATTACAAAGGCTCGGGACCTTCGCAGATCGGGCTCCTCGTGGGCGAAGTGCAGGTGATGTTCGCCGGACTCGGACCGATCATGCCTTTCGTGAACCAGGGCAAAGTACGTCCGCTCGCGGTGACGAGCGCCCAACGCACGAAGTTGAAACCGGAGCTGCCGACCGTGGCGGAAGTCGTGCCCGGCTACCGGTCCGAAGCCGCGATCGGCTTCTTCGTGCCGCGCAGGACGCCGCCCGCGGTCGTCGCTTATCTGAACCGCGAGATCGTGCAGGCGCTGAAAGCGACCGACGCGCAGAAAATCGCCGCCGCCGGAGTGGAGATCGTCGGCAACACGCCCGAGGAATTCGTTCGCTTCATCAAGGCGGACATGGCGCGCATGACCGAAGTGTTCAAGGGCGCTTCCTTCAGCAAATGAGCGAGGACGGGGTAGCGGTGTAGCGCTTCCCGTTCCGCGCCCTCAGGCATGCTGGTTCCTTTTTCTTACAGGCTTGCGCGCGCGTCTTCGGGCACGCCGTAACGCTCCTCGAGCTGCTGGACTTCGGGCAGCCCCGAGATCTCCGTGAGCTCCTTGAACGTCGTCACTTTTGCGCGCACGTCGCCGATGCCGCCTTTCGCCTTCAACTCGCGCAAGAGCGCCTGCATCGCCGGGATCGCCGCCAGGATGACCCAGTTCGGGAAGATGGCGAGCTTGAAGCCCAGGCGGCCGAGCTCGTCGGCGGGAATGTCGGGCGTCTTGCCGCTCGCGGCCATGTTGTAGAGAAGCGGCACGCCTTCGAAATGCCGGGCGACGCGCTCGACTTCCGCGCGGCCGACGGGCGCCTCGATGAAAAGCATGTCGGCTCCGGCTTCGCGATAACGCTCGCCGCGCTCGAGCGCCGCTTCGAGGCCTTCCACCGCGATCGCGTCGCAGCGCGCGATGATCGTGAAATCGGCGTCATTACGCGCATCGCACGCCGCCCTGATCTTGGCGACCATCTCCGGCGCCGGTATCACGCGCTTGCCCGCGAGGTGGCCGCAGCGCTTGGGCCACGACTGGTCCTCGATGTGCACGCCCGCGACGCCCGCGCGCTCGTAATCGCGGATGGTGCGGCGCATGTTGATCGGATTGCCGTAGCCGGTATCGGCGTCCGCGATGACGGGAAGCCCCGAAGCGTCGACGATGCGAGTCGCGTTGTCGATCATCTCGGTCGCAGTAAGGAGCCCCACGTCCGGCGCGCCGAGGCGCGTCAGACTCGTTCCGAAGCCGGTCATGTAAACCGCGTCGAAGCCTTCGAGCGCTACGAGACGGGCGGCGAGCGCGTCGGCGACGCCGGGCGCGACGATGCAGCCGGGTTTGGACATGAGCGCGCGGAAGCGCGCGGTCGGACGAACGTTCATGGCTACCTCCAACAGTGTGTTCCACGTCATTAGAGTACCGGAGCGATCGCCAGATCGCCGAAGGAAAGGAGGTTACGGAGGGAAACCATGGGTTTCCCTCTGTATCGTGACATTCCCCAAAGCGGAGCGGGTTACGGAGGGAAACCATGGGTTTCCCTCTGTATCGTTCTATCCAGCCGCTTCGAGCTTCCAGCCGCCGGCTGGAAGCGGCTCGAACCGAAGCGGCAGGGCGTTGGTAACGGGCGCTTCGGTTTCGACGACGTTCAGCGTCCGGCAGATCACGCGGAATACTCCCGAGTGCCCGACGATGAGCGGGACGGCGGCGTCGATTTTCGCGAAGCCCGCGAGCACGCGCCGGGTGAATTCCTCGGTGGTTTCCGCGCCGTCGGGCGTCACGCCGCGCATGCGTGATCCTCGCGGCTGCCCTTCCAGCATGCCCCAGTTGCGCTCCGCGATCTGTGCGATCACCACGACCGGAAGCTTCAATCGCTCTGCGATGGGCTCCGCCGTGTGCAGCGCGCGCCTGAGCGGGCTCGAATAGACGCCCGTGATCGGGTGCTTCGCGAGCACTGACGCGGCGGCAAGCGCCTGCCTGCGCCCGAGCTCGGTGAGATCGGTGTCGAGGGACCCGGCGACGAGCCGGTCCGCGTTCATCTCGGTCTCTCCGTGGCGGAGGAAATAGAACGGACGCTGCAACAGGGGGATCGTATTGCTCACGACGATACGGCGGCTTTCGCGCCGCAGCCGGGAATGGGGAAAGTCATTCCGTGGTAGCCCCGGAAGCCTTGATCACCTTCCCCCACTTCGCGACTTCGGCGCGCAGGTAGGCGCCGAACTCCCGCGGCGTCGACGGCGCGGTCTCCAGCCCCTGCGCCGCGAACTGTTCCTTCACCGTGAGCGTGGCGAGCGCTTTTCGCGTCTCGGCGTTCAGCCGCTCGACGATCGCCCGCGGCGTGCCGGCGGGAACGACGATCCCGTACCACGTGCTGAATTCGTAGCCTTTGACACCGGCTTCGTCCATGGTGGGAACCTCGGGAAAGAACGATGAGCGCTGCGCGGTCGTCACCGCGAGCGGTCGGAGCTTCCCGGCTTTCATGTGCGGCAGGGCGGACGCCATCGTCGATATGATGACGTGCAGCCGCCCGCCCATGAGGTCGGTGAGCGCAGGGCCCAGCCCTTTGTACGGCACGTGCACCATGTCGGTTTTGGTCATGAGCTTCAGCATCTCGGTCGCAAGGTGCGAGGCCGTACCCGATCCCCCCGATCCGTAGTTGACCTGCCCGGGCTTCGCGCGCGCGAGCGCGAGAAGGTCGCGCATCGATTTCGCCGCAACGCCGGGATGCACGACGACCATGTTCGGCTGGCGGCCGACGAGCGACACCGGCGCGAGGTCCTTCAGCGTGTCGTAAGGGAGCTTCCGGAACAGCGTATGGTTCACCGCCAGGCTGATGTTGTTGACGAGCATCGTATAACCGTCCGGGGCAGCCTTGGCGGTGATGTCGGTGCCTATGGTGCCGCCCGCGCCGCCGCGATTGTCGACGACCACCTGCTGCCCGAGGCCTTCGCCGAGTTTCGCCGCGACGATGCGGCCCACGATGTCGTTGCCGCCGCCGGGAGGAAAGGGCACGACGAAGCGTATGGGACGCGACGGGTACTGCTGAGCGCCCGCCGGCAGTGCGCCCCAGACGGAAGCGCTCATGCATGCGGCAACGCCGAACTTCGTCAGACTCGTTGTCATTTTGCTCCATCGAATGGGGACTTTCTCATAACGGCGGCAGCGCGAGCTCGACTTCGTAGTCATTGGTTATCAGATCACGCCTACCGGAGCCTGGACGGCGCCCAGGAGCACTTGCGTCCAGAGCAACTTTCCACCGGCATCCGAAACTGCGCGCGGTGAGCCGGCGCGCATCCTTGCTGCCCGAGAACTCCAGCGTTCCGTAATTGCGCTGCTCCACCACGCATTCCCTGACGAGGCGCGGATTGGCCCTGAATCACCCCGGATTTTCCGGAGGTCGCCGGGTTTGGGTCAGGCCATCGGCGACTGGCTCTTGAATGAGAGTGCGATGCCTTGAAGCTAAAAGCGATAT
>CAZULX010000493.1:0-3110 GCA_964621335.1 uncultured Streptomycetaceae bacterium | reverse complement strand
GGCTTTGAACTTCGGCAGCACGTTGAGATGCGAAGCCTGCGTGCTTACGATCGGCACGTCGAGCTCGACCACTTCGAGGCCCGGGATCGCCCGCAGCACCGTCTTCACCGCGGTCATGATGCCGGGCACCGCCGAGCGTTCCTGCAGCGCGACGCGTTTGCGAACAGGATGGACGAAGAGCCGCCGCAAGTCGTCGAGACGTTCGGCGAAGAATTCGGCCAGGGGGGCGATGTCGAAAGGCCTCCCTCCGAACGACTCCGCGTACGCGGGCAGCGCGATCTCGCCGACCTGGATGTGACAGCTCGGGCACCACGCGATCACACGCGAGGCCCCGGGGCGGCTCAGGCGCTCGATCGTGCTGTAGCCCATGCGCCCCGCGGTCTTCGCGTCGCCCTCCTTGAAGTGCTGGATGCCGCAGCACGTCGCGACCCCGCCCATCACCTCGTAAGTGACGACTAGCGCGTCCAGTACTTCCAGCACGAGCATCAGGATGTGAGGCGTCTTGACGATGTTGCAGCCGGTATAGAGCACGATGTCGGGATCGCCCGCGTATTCGCCGGGCGCGCGCAGTGGCGGCGCGAGGCGGTCGAGCTCTTCGGGCGTCAGCAGCAGGCGCGAGATCATCCGCGTGCTGTGATGGAGCTTGCCGTAATAAGCCTGCCCGGCCCGCCGCACCGCCTCTTCCCCGAGCTTGGCCTTAGCCGCGACCCGGGCCATGTTCACCATGAAGCGGGGGTTCACGCCGTAATCGCACGCGTGCATGCACTTGCCGCTGTTGGTGCAGACCTGCGTCCAGCGCTCCGCGTCCGGCGTTCCCTCCCCACCGGCGAGGAGATCGAGTATCCCGGCGACGATCGCAGGCGCTTGGCGTTTATCGAGCCCGGCAGGCTCGACCATCGGGCACGCTTCGACGCAGCGGCCGCACCGGGTGCACGCGTCGAGGATGTCTTCGACGCGTGCGTTCACCGCGTCGAGGAAAGAAACCGTGCCTTCGGTGCCCGCCATGTCGAAGTCTCCGCGTTTGTTACAGGCGATGCCCCATGGTACATCGACGGCACCTTTAGAAGCGCTATAGCGCAGTTTTAGGTACAGCCGACCGCAGCCGATCGCTTGAGATTGCGCTTTGGGTCGATTCCAGCAATTAACCGCAGTCCGTAGCAGCCCGCCGGAAGCTCCTGACCCGCAAAGCCGGGGCACAGGTTGAAGCGTGGCGCCAAGGCCGCACCCATACGGTGCCTCCGCGCGGGAATGAGGTTTGCAGCGAATTCGGGATGCCCGCCTAAAGGAGAACTTCCATGGCCCCTCTGCTATTACTCGGCGCCGCGATCGGCGGCGTAGCGATGTACTTTCTCGATCCCGACCAGGGGCGCCGGCGCCGCGCGCTGGTGCGCGACCAGGCCGTCAAGACGTCCACGCACGCCAAGCATTTCATGGAAAAAGGCGCGCGCGATCTCAAAAACCGCGGCACCGCGGTCACCGGACGCGCACGCTCGCTGTTCCATCGCAGGGACCCGAGCGACGACGTGCTGGTCGAGCGCGTGCGCTCCAAAATGGGCCGTTACACCGCGCATCCGGGGGCAATCGACGTCAACGCGATGCAGGGTCGCGTCACGCTGAGCGGCTCGATACTCGCGCACGAGCACGGGGAGCTCATCGAAAGCGTGAGCCAGGTGCCCGGCGTCACCGACATCTACGACCGGCTCACCGTCTACGAGACCGCCGAAGGCATTTCAGAGCTCCAGGGCGGACGCGCCCGCCGCGGCGAGCTCCCGGAGCTCCTCCAGGACAACTGGGCGCCCGCGACGCGTCTCGCGACCGGCGCGGCGGGCACGACGCTCGCGCTCTACTCGCTGGGGCGCAGTAACCGCTATGCCGCGTTCCTCGCGTTCGTGACCGGCGCCGCGATCCTGCTGCGCGCGGCCACCAACACACCGCTGCGCAGGCTCGCCGGCGTCGAGCGCGAACGCGCTATGGACAAAGGGAGAACGATCGACATCGCCGCGCCGGCGGAAGCGTCGGAAGTGCGCGAACCGTGGCGCGAAGCGGCTACCCCCGACCGCGCCGCGAACATCGTAGTCTCGTCGTAGGCACGGTTCGCGGCCCGGCGGTGCTGCTCGCCCTCCTACATCATTACGCCGGGATGCCGGGCGGCGCGCGTTCGCCGCTCACGCGAGACCAGTCGATCCTGCGCGTGAGCAGCATGACGGCTGCGAGCACGCCGAAGACCAGAAGTGCTCCCAGGAGCAGGCTGTAGTCCTCGGAGCGCAGCAGCGCGTAGAGGCCGGGCTGTTGCGTATGCCGCGCACGTCGCGCATCGAGATGAGCACCAGCGGCGCGCCCCATGATAGCGTGACGCCGGGCGCGGGCGGCGCCGCGGCCTCGACCGCGAAGCGCCCGTCGAACTTGAAGCCGCCGGCGAAGAAGCGCGCCGCGCATATGCCGCGATAGCGGTTCTCGGTCGCGATCGCGCCGGTCACGCTCAGCACCTCGGGAAAGTGCGAGCGCGTGCAGTCGCGCGAGCGCGGCTCTTTCTTCCAGCCGCCTTTCGCGTCTTTCTCCTCGACCACGTAATGCTCGGTGCACGGAAGCACGAGCAGCGGACCGCTCACCGTCTGCTCGCCGACGCTCGTGTTCGCGAGCTCGCGCACCACGCCCGCGCGAGTCGACTGCCGCTCCTCGATCTTCGCCTGGATCAGCATGAGCGGGACGAGGAGCGCGAGCGTGAGCCCCGCGAGCGCCGCGATTTTCTGCCACAAAGCACGTTCCATTGCTGGTCTCCCCTTTTACGAAGAGACGAGCGTAACGGGCCATGTTGGCGTTACGCGGGCGGCTTTATGGCGGGAAAATGCATTCTTCAATGGCCGGGACGCCCGATGATGTCATCTAGGAGATATCACGAGCCGTCCACGAGTCGTGCGGCCCAAGACGCGCGACGCGCCGGCATGGCCCACTCGGCTGCATCGCGCGGAGGTCCGGTTTACACTTGGCGTACCTTGCGGCGGGATACCCCCCAACCAACCGAGCCAGCATGATTGCCCAACCCGATCTGAAACAGTTCTTCAATAGACTCAGCGATAAACCGCTCGAGCCGACAGACGCCGAATACGTTC
>CAZULX010000492.1:0-2607 GCA_964621335.1 uncultured Streptomycetaceae bacterium | reverse complement strand
GGATGCGCCGAGCATCCTCGCGGTACACCCGTCGCTGCCGGTGAAAAGCGTGAAGGAGCTGCTCGCGCTCGCGCAGTCGAAACCGGGACAGATCAATTACGCTTCGGCGGGCTCGGGGACTTCCACGCATCTCGCCGCGGTGCTTTTCGAGCACCTGGGCAAGGTGAAGATGGTCCACGTGCCTTTCAAAGGCGGCGGACCGGCTATCGTCGCGCTTCTCTCGGGCGAAGTGCGGGTGACCTTCGGAACCGCGGCTTCGGTTTCGCCGCAGACCAAGGCGGGGAAGCTGCGCGCGCTCGCGGTGACTTCGGGAAAGCGCTCCGCGGTGCTGCCCGACCTGCCGACGATCGCCGAGGCCGGGATACCCGGCTACGAGATGCTCAACTGGCTGGGCCTTTTCGCGCCCACCGGCACCCCGCGCGCGGTCGTCGACCGGCTGAGCGCGGAAGCGTTGCGCGTACTGCGCCTGCCGGAAGTGGTCCGGCGCTTCCACGCCCAGGGCGCCGAGCCTTCGCCCCTGGGAACGAAGGAATTCACGGCGTTCGTGAAGAGCGAAGTCGCGAAATGGGGGAAGGTCGTGGCGGAAACGGGCATGAAGGCGGACTGACCGTCATGGAGAAAAAGAGGGAAGGCGCCGCGCCGCAGATCGATGCGCTCAGGAAGAAATACGGCGCGCAGGCGATCGACAACGCAGCGCGCCTGCACGGCGGGGATTTTCCGGCGGTCGTCGCGTGGGCGGACGAGATCGACCCGCACTACGCGAAGCTGTGGCTGGATTTCACTTACGGCGGCATGTTCAGGCGCGGCGTGCTCGACGAGAGAACGCGCACGCTCGTCGTCATCGGGCAATTCGTGGCGATGGGTGAGATGGACGAGCTTTCCGTCCACATCCGCAGCGCGCTCGCCGCCAGTGCCACGCCCCGCGAAGCGCTCGAAGTCATCCTGCAGGTGAGCGTTTACATCGGTTACCCGAAGATGATCCGGGCGACGCGCATTTTCAGGCAGGTGCTGAGCGCGCTGGGACGGCTGGACGAGCTCGAAGCGACGCAGCTGCCGCTCGAGGGCGCACCGCGCGAGCGCTCGCTGGAAGAGGCGCGGGCGCGGTGGAAAACGCCCGCAGAGCAGGTGGCGCGGCGCGACGAGCTCGTGAAGAAGTACGGCTGGAAGCGACTCAGCCCGGGCTTGCGGCTCCAGCCTACACATCACGTGGGGAGCGCCGGGAGGCTCGACCGCGTCGATCAGCATTTCAACCGGCTGTGGCTCGATTTCATCTACGCCGGCATGTATTCGCGGGGCGTGCTCGACGACCGCACCCGCATCCTGTGCGTAGTCGGCGAATGCTTCGTGCTGGGTGAGTTCCACCAGGCTGAGAACCACATCCGCAACGCGCTGGGCGCAGGCGCGAGCCCGCGCGAAGTGCTCGAAGTGATCCTGCAATCGACCATCTACGCCGGCATGCCGAGCTTCGTTCGGTTCATCGCGATCCTCGGCCGTGCGCTGGAGGAAGAAGGCCGGCTGCACGAGATCACCGATACCCAGTTACCTTTACCGGAAGAAAACCATGGCTGAAATCAAAGTGCTGCTCTCCGCCGCCTTCAAGGAGGCGTACGTCGAGCTCGTGCCGCAGTTCGAGCGCGCGAGCGGCCACAAAGTCGAAACGCTGTGGGCGCCAAGCGGGCAGATCATGAAGCGCATGAAGGACGGCGAGATCGTCGACCTCGTCATCGTCTCCGCGCCTTCGATCGAAGAGCTCAAGGGTCTCGGCGTGGTGGCTGCGAACGGCCGCGCCGACCTCGCGACGTGCAGCGTCGGCGTCGCGGTCAAGGCCGGCGCCCCGAAACCCGATATCGGCTCGGGCGACGCGGTGAAGCGCGCGGTGCTCGCGGCGCCATCGATCGTGTACTCGCACGGCCCCAGCGGCGTCTATCTCGCAGGCCTTTTCGAGCGCTGGGGCATTGCGGACGCGATCAAGTCCAAAGTGACGCGAGTGCAGGGCGAGCCCGCGGGCGCGGTGGTCGCGCGCGGGGAAGCCGAGCTCGGCTTCCAGCAGGTGTGCGAGCTCCTGCCGGTGCCGGGGATCGACCTCGTCGGGCCCCTGCCGCCGGACATCCAGGAGATCACGACGTTCTCGTCAGGCGTGCACGCGAAAGCGAAAGCGCCGGAGGCGGCGCGCGCCCTGGTCGAATTTCTCACCGCACCCGGTGCCGCGCCAGTAATCAAGGCTAAGGGCATGCAGCCGTTGGCCCAGTCATGACAAAGCGAATCACATCAAGGCAGCCGGCGTCTTTGCATGCCAAGGCACGCCCCACTCCCGTTACGCCGAAGCAGCCGAAAGTGCCGCAGCGGTCACAACAATTTCCACCTCAGCGCCGGCCCAAGTAGCGGGTGGGAAGCGAACGCTCGACCACCCGCTTGCCGGATCGGGTGACGCGGTAGGCTTTGGCGCGCGGCCGGCTGGAGACCACTTTTGCGAGCCTGCCGTCGACGTAGTGCAGCGCCACCCCGTCGTCGGCCGCGACGCCGCCGGGCACTTTGCCGCTTGCGACGAGCTTGCGGAAAATCGGGCGCCTGAGCTTCTCGCTGTCGTAATGAGGACAGTTGCTGCCC
>CAZULX010000491.1:0-2800 GCA_964621335.1 uncultured Streptomycetaceae bacterium | reverse complement strand
GGCTCGCCTATGGTGAGCACCATGTAATCCCCGTTCTGCACCGCGCCGCGCTTGAGGAGCTCGTCCTCGGCCATGTTCAGCGCCTTCTCGGGGTCTCGCGCGCCTTTGAACTGGACCGGATAGACACCCCGGAAAAGGGTGACGCGGCGGCGCGTCTGGGTGACCGAGCTCATGGCGTAGATCGGGACCGCGCTCGGCAGCCGCGACATGAGGAGCACCGTCTTGCCGCTCTGCGTCATCGCCGCGATCGCCTTGATGTCGAGGTTGTTGGCGGTAAACATGGCGGCGCGCGCGATCGCTTCCTCGAGCTCGGTCGGCGGTCCCTCGCGCCGGCGCTCGACCGTGCCGAAGTCCTCCTTCTCGGCCTCGACGCACACGCGAGCCATCGCCGCCACCGTCTCGACGGGATACTCCCCGGTCGCGGTCTCTGCCGAAAGCATCACCGCATCGGTGCCGTCGAGGACGGCGTTCGCGACGTCGGACACCTCGGCGCGAGTCGGGATCGGATTCGTGATCATCGATTCCATCATCTGCGTCGCCGTGATGACCGCGCGGTTCATTTCGCGCGCCATGCGGATCATGCGCTTTTGCAGCGCCGGTACGATCGCGTCGCCGACTTCGACCGCGAGATCGCCGCGCGCGACCATGATCGCGTCGGAAGCTTCGAGTATCTCTTCGAGCGCGGTGATCGCCTCCGCGCGCTCGATCTTCGCCACGATGAGGCTGTTGCCTCCCGCCTTGTGCATGAGGTCGCGCGCCCAGCGGATGTCGGCGCCTGAGCGCGGAAACGAGATGCCGAGAAAATCCGCCTGGAGCTCGGCGGCGGTCTTGATGTCGCGCATGTCCTTTTCGGTGAGCGCAGGCGCAGTGAGACCCCCGCCGCGGCGGTTGATGCCTTTGTTGTTGCTCAGGACCCCGCCCTGCTCGACCACCGTGGTGATGCGCGAGCCTCGTACTCGCGAGACCCCGAGCACGATGCGTCCGTCGTCGAGCAGCAGCGTGTCGCCGGTGCGCACGTCGTTCGGCAGGTTCTTGTAGTCGAGCCCGACCCCGTCCACGTCGCCCGTCTCGCGCTCGGCGTCGAGCACGAAAGGCGCGCCGCCCTCGAGCATGATGCGGCCTTCCTTGAATTTGCCGATGCGGATCTTCGGGCCTTGCAGGTCGACCAGTACCCCGATCGCGCGCCCTGCGCGGCGCGCGATCGAGCGCACGAGCTCGACCCGCTTCTTGTGCTCGGCCGCGGTGCCGTGCGAGAAATTCATGCGGACTACGTCGAGACCCGCCTGGATCATTCGTTCCAGCGTCTTCGCGTCGCTCGACGCCGGGCCGAGGGTTGCGACGATCTTGGTGCGCCTTTGCGTCATTCTTCCGCCGCCCGTTGTTGGAGAATCTCGATTGCAGGCAGCGTCTTGCCCTCGAGAAACTCGAGGAAAGCACCGCCGCCCGTGGAAATATAGGAAATGCGCTCGGCCACGCCATACTTGGCGATCGCCGCCACCGTGTCGCCGCCGCCGGCGATCGAGAACGCTTTCGATGCCGCGATCGCCTCGGCGATCCGTCGGGTGCCGTTACCGAAAGCGTCGAGCTCGAACACCCCGACCGGACCGTTCCATACGATGGTTCCGGCCTTGGCGAGCAGCCCGGCCAACAGCTCGGCCGTCTTCGGCCCGATGTCGAGGATGAGATCGTCCGGCGCGACGTCGCTGCTCGCCTTGGTTTCGGCGCGCGCGCTCGCCGCGAGCTCCTTCGCGCACACCACGTCCTCGGGGATGGGGACCATCCCGCCTTTGGCCTCGAGAATGCCCGAGATCCGGCGGGCTTCTTCGACGAGGTCGGGCTCGGCGAGCGACTTGCCGATGGGCTTGCCGGCTGCGAGCAGGAAAGTGTTCGCGATGCCGCCGCCCACGATGAGCTGGTCGACCTTCTGCGCGAGCGCGGCGAGGATGGTGAGCTTGGTCGAGACTTTGGCGCCCGCGACGATGGCGACCAGCGGGCGTGCGGGTTTTTCCAGGGCGCGGCTGAGCGCGTCGATCTCGGCGGCCATCAAAGGCCCGGCGCACGCGACTTTCGCGTAGCGCGCGATGCCGTGCGTGGTGGCCTCGGCGCGATGTGCCGTGCCGAACGCGTCGTTCACATAGACGTCGCACAGCGCCGCCATTTTCTTCGAGAGCGCCTCGGCGTTCTTCTTCTCGCCTTTGTTGAAGCGGCAGTTCTCGAGCATCACCGCAGACCCCGGCTCGACGTCCACGCCGTCGAGCCAGTCGCGCCTCAGAGGGACCTCTTTACCGAGGAGCGACGAAAGATGCTTCGCGACCGGCGCGAGCGATTCGGCCTCGTCGAAAACGCCTTCCTTGGGCCGTCCCAGGTGCGAGACCAGCATGAGACGCGCGCGCTGCTCGAGCGCGTGGCGGATGCCGGGAAGGGCGGCGCGGATGCGCGCGTCGTCCGCCACTTCGCCGTCTTTCATCGGCACGTTGAAATCCACGCGAATGAGGACCCGCTTCTGGGCGAGGTCCACATCGGTCATTTTCAATAGGGTCATCGGCTATCGCGATGCAGGAGGTCGTACGGTGCGTCGGTGACGCACCGGCCGGGCGCGCGGCGCGTTGTCAACGCACCCTGCATGCCGCGCCGGAATGGCGCGTTCGCGTCACTTGGCGTTCATCAACGCGATCGTGGTGTCGAGCATGCGGTTGCTGAATCCCCATTCGTTGTCGTACCAGGCGAGGGCTTTGACGAGTACGCCGTTGACGACCTTGGTGAGCGTCGCGTCGACAATGCTCGAAGCCGGGTTGTGGTT
>CAZULX010000490.1:0-9236 GCA_964621335.1 uncultured Streptomycetaceae bacterium | reverse complement strand
GGCGCGTCACGCTGAAAGTGCTCGTGAGCCGCGACGGCCGCGTAGCGAACGCGACTCTCGAGAAGACGAGCGGGTACGCGAATCTCGATCAGCACGCGCTGCAGGCCGTCCGCGGCTGGCGCTTCGCGCCGGCGCGCCAGGACGCCGAGCCGGTGGAGCAGTGGCTCACCGTGAACGTCGACTACTAGGGAGGCGGCGCTCGCCTCCGGCTCGGGCCTCGCCGCCATACGAACAGAAGAACAGAAGAAACCCATGGTTTCCTCCGTAACCTCCTTTCCCTTTGTAGCGCGTTCGCACCGAAAGTCCGACACGCTGCTAGGCCGGGTGTCGGCGGCCGCCGCGTATAATGCGCTTGAAGTCGCGCCGCCTGGCCGCATTTCCATCTGAAGCGTTCCCGCGGCGTCCCGCGCCATACCCACCCCGAATTCATCGATGAGCGATACGATTTTTCACGGCACGACCATACTTTCGGTCCGGCGCGGCAACCGCGTCGCGCTGGGCGGCGACGGCCAGGTGACGCTCGGCAACGTGGTCGTCAAGGCGAGCGCGCGCAAAGTGCGGCGCCTGTACCAGGACCGCATACTCGCGGGCTTCGCGGGCGGAACGGCCGACGCGTTCACGCTCTTCGAGCGCTTCGAAGCGAAGCTCGAAAAGCACCAGGGCAATATCACACGCTCCGCCGTGGAGCTCGCCAAGGACTGGCGCACCGACCGCCTCCTGCGCCGTCTCGAAGCGATGCTCGGGGTCGCCGACTCGCAGGCTTCTCTCATCATCACCGGTAACGGCGACGTGCTCGAGCCCGAAGACGGACTGATCGCGATCGGCAGCGGCGGCCCCTACGCCCAGGCGGCGGCGAAAGCGCTGCTCGACAACACCGATTTTACGCCCGCAGAAATCGTGAAGCGCGCGCTCACGATCGCGGGCGACCTCTGCATCTACACCAACCAGCAGCACACCATCGAGGTCCTCGAGTGACGCCGCAGGAGATCGTCCACGAGCTCGACAAGCACATCATCGGCCAGCACGACGCGAAGCGCGCGGTCGCGATCGCACTGCGCAACCGCTGGCGCCGGCAGCAGGTCGCCGATCCGCTGCGCCAGGAGATCACGCCCAAGAACATCCTCATGATCGGTCCCACCGGTGTCGGCAAGACCGAGATCGCGCGCCGTCTCGCGCGCCTCGCGGACGCGCCTTTCGTGAAAATCGAAGCGACGAAGTTCACCGAAGTGGGTTACGTCGGCCGCGACGTCGACACGATCGTTCGCGACCTGGTCGAGACCGCGATCAAGGAAGCGCGCGAGCACGCGACGCGTAAGGTGCGCCATCAGGCCGAGGACCTGGCGGAAGACCGCATCCTCGACGTGCTGCTGCCCCCGGCGCGCGACTACTCGGGAACGGCGCCCGAAAGCGATACCTCGACGCGCCAGAAATTCCGCAAGAAGCTGCGCGAGGGCGAGCTCGACGACAAGGAGATCGAGATCGAGACTTCCGCCACGCAGGCTTCGATGGAGATCTTCGCGCCGCCCGGCATGGAGGACCTCACTTCCCAGATACAGAGCATGTTCCAGAACCTGGGGCAGGGCAGGAAGCGCGTGCGCAAGTTGAAGATTCGGGAGGCGATGAAGCTGATCGTCGAGGAAGAGGCCGCGAAGCTCGTGAACGACGAGGACCTGAAAGCGCAGGCGCTCAGGAACGTCGAGCAGAACGGCATCGTTTTCTTAGACGAGATGGACAAGATCACCACCCGGTCGGAGGCGCACGGCGCCGACGTCTCGCGCCAGGGCGTGCAGCGCGACCTGCTGCCGCTCGTCGAAGGCACGACCGTGTCGACCAAGTACGGGATGATCAAGACCGATCACATCCTCTTCATCGCGAGCGGCGCCTTCCACCTCTCGAAGCCGTCCGACCTCATCCCCGAGCTGCAGGGGCGTTTTCCCATACGCGTCGAGCTCGCGAGCCTCACCGTGGCGGATTTCGAGCAGATCCTCACCAACACCGATGCGTGCCTCGTGCGACAGTACGAAGCCCTCCTCGCGACCGAGGGCGTCACCCTCGATTTCAAGACCGAAGCGATCCGGCGGCTCGCGGAAATCGCGTGGCAGGTGAACGAAAAGACCGAGAACATCGGCGCGCGCAGGCTCTACACCGTGATGGAGCGCCTGCTCGAAGACGTTTCCTTCAATGCGGCGAAGCACGCGGACCAGACGATCGTCGTCGACGCCGCTTTCGTCGACGAGCGCCTCAAGGATCTCTCGCAGAGCGAAGATCTCGCCCGCTACGTTCTGTAGCGAGAACGCTGACGGTGAACGATACAGAGGGAAACCAAGGTTTCCCTCCGTAACTCGCTCCGCTCGGGGGGACATCACGATACAGAGGGAAACCAAGGTTTCCCTCCGTAACCTCCTTTCCTTAGGCTCGCCGCGCTCGCTCCAGCACACCAGCACCGCGCTTTACCGCGTTACGACGACCCGGGTTGACCGCAATGCTCCGGCCAGCGATTGCACCGTCATCTTGTTACGACTACTGGCTTGATCCCGATGGCGGAGGCGATGCGGTCGGCGGCCAGTCTCGCTTCCCACGAGCTCGGATACGGTCCGGCGTGGACGCGATAGATGCCGTCGTCGCGAGGCACCAGGTGCAGGAGCTGCCCCAGCCATTCGATCTGGGTTCTCGCGCGCGTGAGATAGCTCTCCGCGTTCTCTCGCGACCCGAAGGCCCCGAGCTGCAGGTACACGCCGCCGGCGTCCGCGGCCGCACCGGTCACCGGCCGCGGCGCCGGCTGCGCCGCTGCTGCAGCGACCTGAACAGGTGCAGGCTCCGGGCTGATGGAAGGATCGACGTCGCGCGCGGCCGCCGCGATAGCGAGTATGGGGTCGATTTCGCTGCCGCTCGCCGGCGCCGCGACAGCTGCGGGCGCGGGCTCCTTCACGACGGGCGCGGGGACTGCGGCTCTGCGCGGCGCCGGGCGTACGCTCGCATACGCGGTTCCCGGACCGGACGCGTCGGGAATGATGGTTTCCACGTCGACCAGCGCGCTGCCGCCTCCGAGTACGCCGATACGGTGTGCCGCGGTGTACGACAGATCGATCACGCGGCTGGCGAGGAAAGGTCCGCGGTCGTTGACGCGCACGACGACCGATTGTCCGGTCGCGACGTTCGTCACGCGCGCGTAGCTAGGTATCGGCAGCGTGGGGTGCGCGGCGCTGATTGCATACATGTCGTAGATCTCGCCCGACGACGTCTGTTTCCCGTGGTAACGCCGCCCGTACCAGCTCGCCACGCCACGCGCCTTGTAGGGCGTGAGCTCGGTCATGGGCGTGAAAGTCTGCCCCATCACGACGTAAGGCCGCATCGTCACGCGTCGCAAGGGCTCGAGCTGCGGGACCGGTTCGGGAATGCTCGCGAGATCGGCCGGGGGCGTATCGCCGGGGCCGTCGTCGAGGTAATAGCCACCGCCGCGGGGGAAGCGCGAGGGCGCCGCGGGCGCGGGCGCCGGCGCGGGCGCCCGCACCGCGGGCTTGCGCGCGGTCTGCGGCGGGCGCTCGATGCGCGTCTCGTGGCGCGGCGCGCTGCCGCAGCCGGAGAGCGCCACCGCCAGGATCGCGGCCACCGTCGTGCAGCGCTTCATGACTGCACGAGCTTCTTGTGCGTATGGATGCTCATGAGGATGCCGAATCCCAGGCAGATCGTCACCAGCGAGGTGCCTCCGTAGCTGATGAGCGGCAGCGGCACGCCGACGACGGGCAATATGCCGCTCACCATGCCCATGTTGACGAAGGCGTAGGTGAAGAAAGTGAGCGTGAACGCGCCGCCCAGAAGTCTCGTGAAAAGCGTAGGCGCAGTAGCCGTAATGGCGGCCGCCCGCGCAATCACGAGCAGGAAGAGGATCAGCAGGACGCCGTTGCCGATCAGTCCGAACTCTTCCGAAAACACCGCGAAGATGAAGTCGGTCGTGCGCTCCGGTATGAAGTCGAGGTGCGTCTGCGAGCCGGAGAGCCAGCCTTTGCCGGCGATGCCGCCGGAGCCCACGGCGATGGTCGACTGGATGGTGTGATACCCCGCGCCTAGCGGATCCTTCGCGGGATCGAGCAGGGTGAGCACGCGCTGGCGCTGGTAGTCGTGCAGCAGCGACCACACCACGGGAAGGCTTGCGGCGCCTGCGAGGATAAGTCCGGCAATGATGCGCCACGACAGCCCCGCGAGGAAAATCAGGTAGCAGCCGCCCGCGAAGATGAGCACCGCCGTACCGAGATCGGGCTGTCGCGCGATCAGGTACACCGGCACGATGAGCAGCACTGCGGCGATGATGTAATTCTTGAGCCGCAGCGCCGCTTCATAGCGGTCGAAATACCATGCGAGCATGAGCGGCACTGCGATCTTCATGATCTCCGAAGGCTGGATGCGGGTGACGCCGAGATCGAGCCAGCGCCGCGCGCCGTTCACGACCTCGCCGAAGAACGCGACGCCCAGCAGCATGATGAGGCCGATCACATACACGGGCACCGAAAGCCGCATGAGGTAATGCGGCGGAATGTTGGCGAAGACCCACATCACGGTCAGCGCGACCATCATGTTCACGACTTGGCCGCTCACGCGCACGAGGCTGCCGTTCGACGCGCTGTAGAGGACGAGCAGGCCGGTGATCATGAGCAGCATCACCGCGCCCAGCAGCGGCTGGTCGAGGTGGCCGCCGAAGAAGCGGGCGACGCGCCTAATGGCTGGGTGCATCGTCGACATCCTTCGCGGGTTTCGCGGGCTCCTTGCCGAGCAGCCAGTAGTCGAGGACCTGCCGCGCGATCGGCGCGGCGGCACGCGCGCCGAAGCCGGCATTCTCCACGATCACCGCGAGTGCGATCGTCGGGTTGTCGGCCGGCGCGTAGGCGATGAAAAGCGCGTGGTCGCGGTGGCGCTCGGCAATGCGGCTCTCGACGTATTTCTCCCCCGGTTTCATGCCGATCACCTGCGAGGTGCCGGTCTTGCCGGCATGCGTGTACGGCGCCCCGGCGAAGGCGCGCGCACCGGTGCCTTCCTTGTTCACGCCGACCATCGCATTGCGCACCACCGCAATGTGGTCTTTCCTCACTTCGAGCGTGCGCCACGGCTTGGGCTCGATGAAGTTGCGCACGCGCTTGTGCGCGTCTTCGACGTAATCGACGATGTGCGGGCGGAACATCACGCCGTTGTTGGCGAGCGTCGCGGTGGCGGCGGCGAGCTGCAGCGGCGTGTAGGAGTTGTAGCCCTGGCCGATCCCGATGCTGATGGTTTCTCCCGAGTACCACTTCTGCCTGAAGCGGCGCATTTTCCAGTCCTGCGAAGGCAGCACCCCCGTCGATTCGCCCGCGAGGTCGATGCCGGTCTTGGAACCGAAACCAAACAGGCCCATGAATCGCGAGATCGCGTCGATCCCCATGTCATTCGCCAGCTGGTAGTAGTAGGTGTCGCAAGAGACAACGATCGATTTGTACATGTCGACGATGCCGTGCCCGCCGACTTTATCGTCGCGGAAATGATGGCCGCCCAGGTTGAAGTAACCCGGGTCGGAGATCGCCTGGCTCGGCGTGCGCTTGCCGTAGAAGAGCGCAGCGAGCGCCATGAAAGGCTTGAACGTGGAGCCCGGAGGATAGGTCCCGTTCATCGCACGGTTCACCATCGGCTTGTCCAGCGAGGTGTTGAGCTCGTTCCAGTTCTCGTGGTCGATGCCGTCGACGAAGAGATTGGGGTCGAATCCGGGCTTGCTCACGAAGGCGAGCACGCCGCCGGTCGCAGGCTCGATGGCGACCAGCGCGCCCCTGCGATCGCCGAAGGCGCGGTAGACGACCTCCTGCAGGCGCGCATCGAGCTTCAGCATGAGATTGCTGCCGGGAGTGGGCGAAATTCGAGACAGTGAGCGCACCGCGCGGCCGCCCGAGTCGACTTCGACCTGCTCGACGCCGGTGGTGCCGTGCAGGTGGTCTTCGTAGCTGTACTCGAGTCCGGTCTTGCCGATGTAGTCGGTGCCCCGGTAGTTGGAGAGCCGCTCTTGGCTTTCGAGGCGGTCGAGGTCCTTCTGGCTGACGCGCCCGATGTGGCCGATCACGTGCGAGAAAAGCTCGCCCTGGGGATACTCGCGGAAGAGCCTCGCCCGCACGTCCACTCCCGGGAAGCGATAGCGATTGGCCGCGAAGCGCGCGATCTCCTCGTCGGTAAGGCGCGTTCGTATCGGCAGGCTTTCGAAGCGCTTGCTCTCTTCCAGGAGTTTCTTGAAGCGGCGCTTGTCGCGCGGGGTGATCTCCACCAGCGTCTCGAGCTCCGCGATCGTGGCGTCGAGGCTCTCGATCTTGCTGGGGGTGATCTCGAGCGTGTAGGCCGAGTAGTTGGTCGCGAGCACGACCCCGTTGCGGTCGACGATGATCCCGCGGTTGGGCACGATCGGCAGGATCGAGATGCGGTTCGCTTCGGCGAGCGTGTGGTAGTGATCGTGCATGAAGATCTGCAGGTACAGGAAGCGGGCGAAGAGGAGCCCGAACATGACGAGCACGAACGTCGACGCTATCCCCAGGCGCAGCCGGAAATGATGCAGCTCACGCTCCGCGTCGCGCAGCTCGACACCGGGGGTGATGTTGAGCTCAGACATGGTTGGGGTCCATGCGCGGGCGTTGCGGGAGCTTCAGCAGCACCGACACGAGCGGCCACAGGGCGCCGGCGATGAAGCTGCCGAGGAAGTAACGATAACCGGGGAAATCCGAGCCCGCGAGGAGCCGCACGCCGAGCACGATGAGGTCGTTCACCAGCAGGAGCGGGATCACGTGTACGACCTGCGACGTGAGGCTGAACATGCGCACGCGGCGGTTGAGCGCGATGCCTGCGAAAGCCAGTATCGAATACGAAAGAGAATGTTGTCCGAGGAGCGCCCCTTCCGCGACGTCCATCAGGAGCCCGAGGCTGAACGCCGCGGTGAACCCGACGCGGCGCGGCTGCGCGATCACCCAGTACAGCACGACGAGCGCGACGAAGTCCGGGCGCAGCCACAGCGCCCAGCCGGACCACGGCATCATGTTGAGGAGCGCGGCGGCGGCCAGCGTCACGATGATGAACGCGGGCTTGACCGGCAGCAGGATCTCGTCGCGGGAGACGACGTCCATCGTTATCTGTGCGCGGACAGTATCAACTGTCCGCGCCGCGAATTTACCCTCTCTCCGCGGGAGAGAGGTCGGGGGAGAAGGGCGGGTTTCTCGAAGCGCATCACGAGCTTCCCCCTCTGCGCCCCTTCTTGGGCGCAAGCGCTTTCTTCTTCTCCTCCTCGGCGGGGCGCTCGGGGATCTTCTGCTCGGCGTGCACGACCAGCACCTGCTTGTGATTGGCGACACCGGCGAGCGGCTTGCACAGGATGCGCGCGAAAAGAAAAGCGGCGTCGCGCTCGACGCTCATGATCTGCGCTACGGGCAAACCCGGCGGATAGACGCCGTCGATGCCCGAAGTGACGAGCTGGTCCCCGTTCTCGAAATCGGCGTTGAGCGGCACGAACTTCAGCTCGAGCGCGCCGTCGTTGCCCGTCCCGCCGAGCACCGCGCGCAGGCCGTTGCGCGTATTGAGCACGGGCACCAGATGGCCTTTGTCGGTGACGAGGGTGACTTCCGCGAGCCACGGATAGACGCGGGTGACCTGGCCCACGACGCCGAGGCCGTCGATCACGGGCTGGCCCGCCTGCACGTCGTTCTGCGAGCCCTGATCGATTACGATCTTGCGCGAGAAAGGATCGCGCGCCGCATAGAGCACTTCCGCGAAAGACGTGCGCGATGTAAGCCGCTGGCTCGTACCGAGGAGCTTGCGCAGGTGCTCGTTTTCGGTCTTGAGCGACGAGAGCTGCTGGAGCTGCGCCATGTGGGTGAGGTTGTCCTGGGCGAGCTTCGCATTCTCCGCCTGCAGCGACCCCTGCGTCGTGAAGAATTCCGAAGTGCGCTGGACGATGCTGAACGGAGCGCCGGCGATGCGCTGCAGGGGGTAGATGATCACCGAAGCGACCTGACGAACGGTGTCGAGATATTTCAGCCGAGCGTCGGCGCCGAGGAGCGCCAGCGAGAGCAGCGTGAATATGAAAAGGCGGGCTAGGGGGCTGGGACCGGTCCTGAAAAACGGCGGCGGCTGATGTTCCACTAATCGTTCGTGAA
Organism: uncultured Streptomycetaceae bacterium; assembly: GCA_964621335.1. Lineage (GTDB taxonomy): Bacteria > Pseudomonadota > Gammaproteobacteria > Burkholderiales > SG8-41 > JAQGMV01. Next base: position 1,089 of record CAZULX010000490.1, on the reverse strand, counting down.
TATCGTTGCCAGGCGCTCCATCTTCTCCAGCGCCTTGCCCGATCCGCGCACGACGCAGGTGAGCGGATCGTCCGCGATCACGACGGGGAGCCCGGTCTCTTCCATGAGCAGGCGGTCGATGTCGCGCAGGAGCGCGCCGCCGCCTGTCAACACCATGCCTTTTTCGGCGATGTCGGCCGCGAGCTCGGGGGGCGTCTGCTCGAGCGCGGATTTCACTGCCGACACGATGCTGTTCAGCGGATCGGTGAGCGCTTCGAGTATCTCGTTGCTGGAAATCGTGAAGCTCCTCGGTATGCCTTCGGCGAGGTTGCGGCCTTTGACTTCCTTCTCGCGCACTTCGGAGCCCGGAAAAGCCGAGCCGATTTCCTTCTTGATCTGCTCGGCGGTCGTCTCGCCGATCAGCATGCCGTAATTGCGGCGGATGTAGTTGATGATCGCTTCGTCGAACTTGTCTCCGCCGACGCGCACCGATCCTTTGTAGACGAGGCCGCCGAGCGCGATCACGCCGACCTCGGTCGTGCCGCCGCCCACGTCGACCACCATCGAGCCCGTCGCTTCACCGACGGGGAGATCGGCGCCGATGGCGGCAGCCATCGGTTCTTCGATCAGGAACACGCGGCTCGCGCCGGCGCCGATCGCCGATTCGCGGATCGCACGGCGCTCGACCTGCGTCGAGCCGCAAGGCACGCAGATGATGATCCTGGGGCTCGGCTTGAACAGGCGCGAGTTGTGCACTTTGCGGATGAAGTGCTTCAGCATCTGCTCGGTGACGGTGAAATCCGCGATGACGCCGTCTTTCATCGGACGGATGGCGGTGATGTTCCCCGGCGTGCGGCCGAGCATCTGCTTGGCGGCGATGCCGACTTCCTGGATCACTTTCTTGCCGTTCGGGCCGCCTTCCTGGCGTATCGCGACGACCGACGGCTCGTCGAGGACGATGCCTTTGCCGCGCAGGTAGATGAGCGTGTTCGCGGTGCCGAGGTCGATCGCCAGATCGTCGTTGAAGTAGCTGCTCAGGAAACCGAACATAGGTTCTTATAAAGTATGAGGAATGGTGCGTCGCATTAATCGCTTATGATACCCTATGCT
>CAZULX010000489.1:0-13017 GCA_964621335.1 uncultured Streptomycetaceae bacterium | reverse complement strand
AAAAGACTCACGCGCACGCCGAGCGCTTTCACTTCCGCGATGAGCGGCCGCAGGCGCGAGGCGTCGCGCGCGAGGTCCCACCCGTGGTCGGACGTGTATGCCGCCGGATCGTCGGGAACCAGGGTGAACTGGTGCGGGCGCAGCGCCCGCACCAGATCCAGGGCGTTCTCGAAAGGATTGCCTTCGACGTTGAGCTCGGCGTCCGGGTAACGGCGCATGAGCTCGGCGAGGTCCTTCACGTCGGTCGCGCGAATGTGGCGCTCGTCGGGACGCGGGTGCACCGTGATGCCGTGCGCGCCCGAGTTGAGCACTGTCACCGCGGCGCGGGTGACGCTCGGTATGCCGAGCGCGCGGGAATTGCGCAGGAGCGCGATCTTGTTCAGGTTGACGCTGAGCTTCGTCACGGCTCGCGGACCCTACAGCGCGAGAAGGTCGCGAAGCAACTGGCGCGTGTGCAGCACCTGGTCTCCGAGATAGTGGTTGATGAGCGTGCGCATGAGCGCTTTGCTCTGCTGCTGCGTCAGCGCGCTCGAGTAATCGCCGGACTGCATGTCGAGGAGCGTTTGGCCGAGCAATTCTACCCCGTTTCGCCCGCCATCATCCCCGGCGCTGACGGGTCCGCGCTCGAGAACGTAGGTGTAGCGCTGCTCGGCCGCAATCATGTGACCGCTCTCGACGTCGCGGTCGAGCGTCACTGCGTAACCGAGCTCGCGCAGGAGCTCCCTTTCGAAGCCGCGCAATATGCCGGATGGGTCGCGCTCGGGGCCCAGGTGAGTGAGCGTGCCCGCGTAGGTTTCGAAAAGCCGCTCGTGGGCGTCGTGGCGCGGCAGGAGCTTCAGCAGGAGCTCGTTCAGATAGAAGCCGCAGATGAGCGCGAGCCCTTTGAGGGGGTGGTAACCGCCCTGCCACTCCGCGCGGATCAGAGTGTAGAGCTCGCCTTTTCCCGACCACGAGACGAGCAGCGGCTGGAACGCGAGGAGCACGCCGCGCAGCGAGGACTTCGGACGCCGCGCGCCTTTGGCGACCACGGCGATGCGACCGAAGTCGCGCGTGAAAAGCTCGACCACGAGGCTCGTTTCGCGAAAGGGGTAGCTGTGGAGGACGAACGCCGGCTGCGCATCCTGCCGGTTTGTGCCCGTGCTCTTCGCGGCGGGCGGCGCGCCCACGCTGGTCGTCACAGGAAACGCCTCAATCGAGACCCATCCTCTTCAGCCCGGCCGGGTCGTCGGCCCAGCCGCTACGCACACGCACCCAGACCTCGAGGTAGACCTTGCCTCCGAAAAGCCGCTCCATGTCCCTGCGCGCCTGCGAGCTGATCGCTTTCAGCTTCTCGCCGCCTTTGCCGATGACGATCGGCTTCTGGTTGGCGCGGTCCACCAGGATCGCGACGTAGATCCGCCGGAGGTCCCCGACCGTTTCGAAGCGCTCGATCTCGACTGCGGTCGCGTACGGCAGCTCCTCGCCGAGGAGCCGAAAAAGCTTCTCGCGCACCAGCTCGGAGGCGAGAAAGCGCTCCGAATGCGTGGTGACTTCGTCTTCCTCGTAAAGCCGGGGCGCCACCGGCAGGTGCCGCACCATTTCCTTCACCAGGGGCTCCGCGTCGGCATCGCGCTCGGCCGAGAGCGGAATGATCGCCGCGAACGCGTGCCGTTCGCTCACTTTGGCGATGAAGGGAAGGAGCTCGTTCTTGTTCTTCAGCCGGTCGATCTTGTTGATCGCGAGGATCACCGGAATTTTCTCGGGCAGCAGCTTCATGAGCGCAGCATCGCGATCGTCGAACTTCTTCGCCTCGATCACCCAGACGATCACGTCGACCTGCTGCAGCGCCTGGCCGACGCTGCGATTCATGACGCGGTGCAAGGCGCTGCGGTGCTCGGTCTGAAAACCCGGCGTGTCGACGAAAACGAGCTGGGCGTGCGGCCGGGTGAGTATGCCGGTGATGCGGTTACGCGTGGTCTGCGCCTTGCGCGAGGTGATGCTGATCTTCTGGCCGACGAGCAGGTTGAGGAGGGTCGACTTGCCGACGTTGGGTCGCCCCACGATCGCGACCGAGCCCGCGCGGTGCGCAGCCGCGGTCATCGCGCCGTCGCCTCCTCGTAGGCCGCGCGCGCCGCCTCCTGTTCCGCGCTGCGGCGGCTGGCGCCCCTGCCCTCGCAGCGGATCCCGAGCTCGGCGATTTCGCACTCGACGTGAAAGAGCTGCTCGTGGGCGACGCCGTGGGTCGCGACGACGCTGTAGCGCGGCAGCGCCATGCGGCGGCTTTGCAGGTACTCCTGCAACAGCGTTTTCGCGTCCCTGCCGGTGGTGCTCGGGTCGATGCCGGCGAGGGCGTCGCCGAAGAGCGTCTGCACGACGGCCTGAGCCGCATCGAAACCGCCGTCGAGCAGGGCCGCGCCCAGCACCGCCTCCACCGCGTCAGCGAGCATCGAGGGCCGGCGCGCGCCGCCGCTCCTCACCTCGCCTTCCCCGAGCCGCAGGTGGGTCCCGAAATCGTGCGCATTGGCGATCGCCGCGAGCGAAGGCTGCGACACGAGGCTCGCGCGGAGCCTGGAGAGGTCGCCTTCGGAGAGATCGGGAAACTTCCGGTAGAGCGCGAGCGCGACGGCGCAGTTCACGACGCTGTCGCCGAGGAACTCGAGTCGCTCGTTGTGTGCAGCGCTATGGCTGCGGTGCGTGAGCGCTCGCAGCAGGAGGTCAGGATCCCTGAAGCGGTAGCCGATCGCCGCGCTGAAGCGCTCCAGGTCCATGCACGCTGGCGCAAGGCCCCGCTACTTCGACGAGGGGCTGAAGTCGAAGCATGCGGAGACGTTCTTGAAGAGCGGCACCTTCTTCGAGTACTGGCCGCTCACCAGCAGTCCGTCGCCGTCCTTCTCGACTTCGACCGCGTCCGGGGAGATCGCGTGCAGCTCGTCGATTGCCGCGCGCGCGGCCCACGCGTTGTTGATGGCGCCGCGGCTGGCCCCGCGCATCTTCGGGTCCAGGGCGAGCGCTTTCATTTGGTTCTTGATCGCGAAGTACTCGATGTATACCGGCACGATCTTGAACGCGAACAGCAGGAGGATGACGAGGATGGTCGAGGTGACGATCATGCCCGTGAGCGTCAGGCCTTTTTGTCTCTCCATGTACATTTCCCCTATTCGATGGCGCTTCCGATGCGCTTGAAGTCGTCGAAGTTCCACCAGATCAGAAACGCCTTGCCGACGATGTTGGCCTCCGGCACGAAACCCCAGTAGCGGCTGTCGTCGCTGCCATCGCGATTGTCACCCATCATGAAGTAATGCTCGGGCGGTACTTTGCATACGAAGCCTTCGTCATTGTAGGCACAATGATCGCGGTATGGGAACATCCGCACCCCCGAGACCGGGAAAGGCCCCTCGTCCGGTTTTATGAGGATTGCATGTTGGTGGCCGTCGAGCTTTTCGATGTAGCGCTCGGTCGAGACGAACCTGATGTTTTCCACGTAGTTGAAGTCCCCCGCGCGCTTGACCGGCACTTCGCGCCCGTTGATCGTCAGGCGCCTGCCGCGATAGGCGACCTCGTCTCCGGGCAGGCCGACCACGCGCTTGATGTAGTCGAGTGAAGGATCGACCGGATAGCGGAACACCATTACCTCGCCGCGCTGCGGCACGTTGACGTCCATCACCTTGACGTTCATGACGGGCAGCCTGATGCCGTACGTGTACTTGTTCACGAGGATGAAATCGCCCACCAGCAGCGTCGGCAGCATCGAGCCCGAAGGGATCTTGAAAGGCTCCACGAGGAAAGAGCGCAGCAGGAACACCACGAGTATCACCGGGAAGAAGCTCTTCGAGTACTCCACCCACCACGGCTCGGGCACGGTGTCGTCCGGTCCCACGCCGCCCGCATGGCGCGCGGCGCGGCCCCTGCGCAGGACCAGGGCATCGAGCGCCCAGATGCCGCCGGTCAGCACCAGCAGCAGGAACATGATCAACGGGAAGTTCACTTCTCGACCTGCAGGATGGCGAGGAAGGCTTCCTGTGGAATTTCGACGTTGCCGACCTGCTTCATGCGTTTTTTCCCTTCTTTTTGCTTCTCGAGCAGTTTCTTCTTGCGCGTGATGTCGCCGCCGTAGCACTTGGCGATCACGTTCTTGCGCAGCGCTTTCACGGTCTCGCGGGCAATGATGTGCGAGCCGATGGCCGCCTGCACTGCGATGTCGAACATCTGGCGCGGCAGGAGCGAGCGCATCTTCGAGACGATCTCCCGCCCGCGGTAGGTCGCGTTCTCGCGATGCACGATGAGCGACAGCGCGTCCACGCGATCGCCGTTGATCAGGATATCGAGCTTCACGAGGTCGCCGGCGCGATACTCCATGAACTCGTAATCCAGCGAAGCGTAGCCGCGCGAGACCGACTTCAGGCGATCGAAGAAATCCATCACGACTTCGTTCAGCGGCAGCTCGTAGGTGAGCATCACCTGCCGCCCGAGGTACTGCATGTTCTTCTGCGCGCCGCGCTTCTGCGTGCACAGCGTGATGACCGACCCCACGTATTCCTGCGGAACGAGGATCGACGCCTTGATCATGGGCTCGCGCACTTCCTCGATCAGCGTCGGGTCCGGCAGCCGCGAAGGATTCTCGATCTCCGTGACGGCCCCGTCTCTCATCACGATCTGGTAGACGACGGTCGGGGCCGTCGTGATGAGCGCCATGCCGTACTCGCGCTCGAGCCGCTCCTGGACGATGTCCATGTGCAAGAGGCCGAGGAAGCCGCAGCGGAAGCCGAATCCAAGCGCCTGCGAAGACTCCGGCTCGTAGCGCAGCGACGCGTCGTTCAAGTGCAGCTTCTCGAGCGCGTCGCGCAGCGCATCGTACTCGCTCGAATCGACCGGATAGAGGCCGGCGAATACCTGCGGCTTGATCTCCTTGAATCCGGGAAGGGGCTGCGCGGCCGGCGCGTCGGCCCGCGTGAGCGTGTCACCCACGCGGGCCGCCTTGAGCTCCTTGATCCCGGCGATGACGAACCCGACCTCGCCCGCCGAAAGCTCGTCCTTGGCGCGCGACTTGGGCGTGAAGACCCCGACCTGCTCGCACAGGTAGGCCGCACCCGTCGACATGAACTGGAGGCGCTCCTTGGGCCGCACCACGCCGTCGACCACCCGCACCAGCATGACGACGCCGACGTAGTTGTCGAACCACGAATCGATGATGAGCGCTTTCAGGCGCCCGGCCGGATCGCCTTTGGGCGGCGGAATGCGCGCGATCACGGCTTCGAGGACGTCGATTACGCCGTGCCCCGTCTTCGCGCTCACTTCGATCGCGTCCTGCGCGGGAATGCCGATGATGTCCTCGATCTCGGCTATGACGCGCGCCGGGTCGGCCTGCGGCAGGTCCATCTTGTTCAGCGCCGGCACCACTTCCACGCCCTGCTCGATGGCGGTATAGCAGTTGGCGACCGTCTGCGCTTCCACGCCCTGGGAGGCGTCCACGACGAGCACGGCGCCTTCGCAGGCCGAGAGCGAGCGCGCGACTTCGTAGGAGAAGTCGACGTGGCCGGGGGTGTCGATCAGGTTCAGCTGGTACATCTGCCCGTCACGCGCCTTGTAGGACAGCGCCGCGGTCTGCGCCTTGATGGTGATGCCGCGCTCGCGCTCGAGGTCCATCGAGTCGAGGACCTGGGCTTCCATCTCCCGGTCCGACAGGCCGCCGCACGTCTGGATGATGCGGTCCGCCAGCGTGGACTTGCCGTGGTCGATGTGGGCGATGATGGAGAAATTGCGGATGTGCTGCATGCGAAAATAGGGGACAGACCCGCGAACCGGGGTCCGTCCCCTATTTTTGTCTCCTGTTGCTGGCGGGCGTAAGGGTAGGATTCTAGCCGATTTGCACCAAATAATCAGAAACTAGCGCGCTGTCCAGGTGGTGCCGGCAGAGCTCGCGGGAGCCGTGTGCCAGCACCGGCACATCCTCGCCGTAGCGGCTTTCCAGCGCCGCGTCGGAATCGACATCGAGCACGTCGAGCCTGAAACGCAAGCGGGCCTGCAACACGCGCAGGCCCGCGATCATGTCATCGCACAGATGACAGTAATTCCGGCTGTAGACGGTCAGGGTGGGTGCGCCGGCATCAGTTGGCATTCGCGCGGAACGGGATGTACAGCGAGTTTCCGCCGCGGCGCACGAGGAGCGCCACGATCCGCCCTTTCTCCACCTGGCCCATGAGCTCGCGGAAATGCTCGATCGATTTCACGTCCTGGTTGTTGACGGCGGTGATCACGTCGCCGCGCCGTATCCCCGCGCGCGCGGCCGCCCCCTGAACCTCCGCGACGAGCACGCCGCCTTCGACCTTGAGCTCTTTCTTCTGCGCCTCGGAGAGCTCCGAAAGCGACATCCCGAAAACGCCCGGCGTCGCCGCCGGGGGTTTGCCGCCCCGGGGTTTCTGGCCGGCTGCGCGGTCGTCCTGCAATTCCGCCACCACCACCGGCAGATCGCGCGAAGCGCGGTTGCGCCACACCTGCACCCCCACGCGGGTGCCCGGCTTGGTGCCACCTACGACGCGAGGCAGATCTTCAGAGGAGCTGACGGGCTTGCCGTCGAAGCGCAGAATCACGTCCCCGGCCTCGATGCCCGCCTTCTCGGCGGGGCCGCCTTTTTCGACCGAGCTCACGAGCGCGCCCTGGGGCTTGGTCAGCCCGAAGCTGTCGGCGAGTTCCTTGGTGACCGGTTGTATCACGACGCCTATCCGTCCGCGGATCACCCGGCCGGCGCTCTTCAACTGCTGGACGATGTCGTTGGCGACGTCGATCGGAATCGCGAACGAAAGCCCCATGAAACCGCCGGTGCGGCTGTAAATCGCGGAGTTGATGCCGACCACTTCGCCTCTCAGGTTGAAGAGCGGCCCGCCCGAGTTGCCCGGATTCACCGCAACGTCGGTCTGGATGAAAGGAACGAAGTTCTCCTGGGGCAGCGAGCGGCCTTTCGCGCTGACGATGCCCGCGGTGACCGTGTTCTCGAAGCCGAAAGGCGAGCCGATCGCGACCACCCATTCGCCGACCCGCAGGCGCTCGGGATTGCCGAAGCGCACGAAAGGCAGGCCCGTCGCGTCGATCTTGAGGAGCGCGATGTCGGTGCGCCGGTCGGAACCGATCACCTTCGCCCGCATCTCGCGCTTGTCGGTGAGCTTGACCGTGATCTCCTCGGCAGCTTCGACGACGTGGGCGTTGGTGAGGACGAATCCGTCGGCGGTGATGATGAACCCGGAGCCGAGCGACTGCGACTGGAACTCCCGCGGTCCGCCCGGTCCGCCTTGGCCGGGGTTGGGCGCGAAGCGGCGGAAGAATTCCCACAGCGGGTCGTCCTCGGGAATGTTCGGCAGGCGTCCCGCCATGGGGCCACGGCTGGTTTGCGTGGTGCTGATGTTCACCACCGCCGCGCCATGCTTCTCGACGAGGTCGGTGAAATCGGGAAGCTGCGCGGCGAGCTGCAGCGGCACGAGGAGAATCGGGAGGATCAGCGCAAGAAAGTATCGTTTCAGCATGACTAGCCTTCTTATTGTGAATGCCATCGCCCGGGCGGCGGAAACCGCTGGAGGCGCGTTCGTGATGCCCTGTCGAGCAGCCTACTTTAGTGAATGTTCTGCACTTGGCGGCAAGAGCCGCCGAAGCGCGCTCTTGATGCCCTGCGGAGCAGCGAAGCTGCGCGAGCAGGAAGCAACGTACCTTACTGCAGCGTCGGCGTAGTCGGTTTGAGCTCCAGCGTATTCGCGATCTGCATGATCGTGGCCGCCGGCGCCTCGCCGAGCACCGTCACGACGTGGTTGCCATGGGGCCGCTTGTAAATGTTAACCGCGCCCTGGTAGCTGAGCGAAGGCGCGGGCTGCTCGCGCGGCATGGGCTCGATGAACACCGAGATCGCGGCGAGCCCGTCGGAAAAAACGATCTGCGAGACCGCCCCGCTCCTGCCCCCGATCGAGCGCTGGGCTTCCATGACCTTTTTGAAGCCCGGGAGGCGCGTCGTGAGCACCCAGCCCGTGTCGGCCGGCGTCGTGGCAGCCGGGCTGAATCCCGAGCGGTCGATCCGCCACTGCTGGGCGCGGCTCTTTTGCGCGTATTTGGACTTCACGCGGTCGCGGTTGAAAACGCCGCCGATGGTGACCTGCGTGAAAGCGAACGACTCGACGCGTTCGCCCTTGTCGTTCAGGGTCTGGGCGCGCAGCGGCAGCCCCGAGCCCACCTCCGCACAGTAGCGGCGGCCGTAACGAAGATTGTCGCGAGGCACCAGCGCGATCCACTGGCAGTCGTGATCCGCGACGCGATCGACCTCTTCCTTGCGCACCTGATAGCTCTCGTTGATGCCGCCGAGCGACTCCGGGACGAGCGCCGGGAAATTCCGAGTGCTGCGGTTGCGCTCTTCGATCAGCACCGTTTTAGCCGCAGGCAGGTAGCAGATCACCTGGTCGTTGCTGCGTATCACTTCGCGCGGCGGACCGTCGAGCGTCTCGAGCTTCTCGAATTCTCCGCCGGCGGCATTGACGTAGTGGACCACGCGCGAGGTTTCCACGTGGTTGCGATGCTGGTAGACGATGGTCCCGCTGTAGTTCAACTGGCGCGAAGCCGTCGCCATTTTCTTGAGCCACGCGACGCCGTCGTCGGGGGCGGCGCCCGCCTGCGCTGCGCCGGCACCACTCAGCGCTCCGAGCAGGCCGAGACGTATCAGAAGTACGCCAGGGCAGACTCGCATGCCGGGCCGTTCGCGCATGCGGCGGTTTAGCGCCCGTCGCCCTGCCGGATGGCTGTCACGGTGCGGATGTAGGGCGCGACGCCCTGCAGCACGCTGCCGGGCGACAGTCCTTCGTGGGCGAGCAGGTATTCGTTCATGCGTCCGTCGCTGGGTACGCTGCGCAGCGGCTGCGCCACGAGCTCGACGGCCGGCTGGACCGGCCCCGGCGCGGGGGCCGAAGCGAGCTGCGGGGTGGTCGGCGAAATCGGCGAGACGGCCACCCAGGCGACCAGGGCGGCGGCCGAAAGCGAGGCCGCGGCCGACAACGCGTAAGTGGTGACCCGACGGGTCTTGGGCGTCATACGACGCGGCGCGAGGACGGTGGGCTCCTCCGCGAGGCGCTTCGAAAAGCTCGCCGAGAAGGCGGACGAGAGTACCGGCTCGCCTCTCAAGGCGTCACCGACCATGTGAAACTCGTCCCAGAGCTCGCGCGAGCGCTCGTCGGTCTTGAGCCCGCCGATCTCGCGCAGCGCGTCGCGGTCGTCGAGCTCCCCATCCATCAATGCGGATATGCGGTCCATCACCATCTCCTGTCCTTGCTGGTGCCGAGCAGCGGTCTCAGTCGTTCCGCGATCGCCTCGCGGGCACGGAAAATCCTGGATCGCACCGTTCCGATGGGACAATTCATGATATTCGCGATGTCCTCATAGCTCAGCCCTTCGATCTCGCGCAGCGTGATCGCGGTACGTAACTCTTCTGGCAGCTCTTCGAGTGTTTGGTTCACGGTTTCCGCGACCTGCCGGCTCATCATCTGGTTTTCCGGCGTGTTCAGATCGCGTAACTGATCTCCGTCCTCGAAACCTTCGGCTTCCTCGCTGTCTATGTCGGTGGTCGTCGGCGCGCGCCGGCCCATCGCCACCAGGTAATTTTTCGCGGTGTTGATGCCTATGCGGTAGAGCCAAGTATAGAACGCACTGTCACCCCTGAAGGTCGGGAGCGCCCGGTAAGCCTTGATGAAGGCCTCCTGGGTCACGTCTTCCACTTCTGTCGAGTCACGTATGAAGCGCGACAGCAGGCGCGCGAGCTTCCGCTGATACTTGCTGACCAGCAGTTCGAAAGCATGCTTGTCGCCCCGCTGCGCACGCTCGACCAACTGCTGATCGATCTCGCGATCGCTCATCTATTCCGTCCCTGACAGCGTTTTTATCCAAATCGGACGGCAGTGCCGGTCGGACAAAAGGCGACAGTATAACTGTCCGGCCGAGCACCGTGGACGCGCCGGGGAGCGATCGATACTGCAAAGACCGGGCGCGTCCGATTAAGTTCACTCAAGCTTCCTGCGGCAGGCGCAGCCCCGCCGGAACGACGAGCCGCTCGAGGACGTCGAACCCCCACTGGACGATGAGCGCGAGCGCCGCCGCGGGGATCGCCCCCGCCAGGAGCATTGCCGTGTCGTTCACCGCGAGGCCGGCCACGATGCGCTCGCCGTAGCCCCCTGCCCCGATGAACGCCGCGATGGTCGCGGTGCCGACGCCGATCACGGCCGAGGTCTTGGCCCCGGCGACGATGCTGCGGCTCGCGAGCGGCAGCTCGATCCGCACGAGCCGGGCGCGCCTCGGCAGCCCCAGCGCCAGCGCCGACTCTCTCAGCGGGAGCGGGAGGTCGAGGATGCCGCTCGCGGTGTTGCGAACGATCGGCAGCAGCGCATAGACGAACAGCGCGACGACCGCGGGCGCGGCGCCGATGGTGCCCATGAGCGTGATGAGGAAAGCGAGCAGCGCGAGCGCCGGCACGGTCTGCACGAGACCCACGATCGCCATGATCCAGTGCGAGGCCCGGGGCGAGTGCGCGGCCCACGTGCCCAGCGGGACCCCGATCGCGATGGCCGGGATGAGCGAGGCGAGGACGAGGCCCAGGTGCTCTAGCGTGAGGCGCCAGAGATCGGGGCCGAGGAGAACACCCAGGAACGAGCGCGGCTCAGAAGGCGCCGCGGGAGTGCCGGCCGCGTGGGCCGACCCGACGAAGCCGCGCGCGACGTCGCTGAACGAGCGTCGCGAAAGCTCGACCTCGGCATTCATCCGCGCCATCGTCCGGGCATCGATGCGTCCTTCCAGCGTAGAGAGCGCGGCCCACGAACGCGGATAGCGCCGGGGAAAATCGAGGCGATGGAAAACGAGCGCTTCGTAGGGCGGGAAAAACGCGCGGTCGTCTTCGAGCTGGCGCACGCTGTAGCGCGTGATCTTCGCGTCCGTCGAATAGACGTCGATCACGTCGACCTGAAACGCTGCGAGGGCCTCGTAGGCGAGCCCGTGGTCGAGCCCGCGCACGTCATGGGGGAGTCCGTAAGCCGCTTTGAGGGCGCGCCAGCCGTCCTTGCGATTGAGGAATTCCTGCGACAGTCCGAATCGCAGCCCCGGGTGACGCGCGAGGTCCGAGATGCGAACGATGCCGAGCTCGGCCGCCCGCTTCTCCGGCATCGCGATTGCATACGTGTTGCTGAATCCGAGCGGTATCGCGACACCCAGCCCGTGGGCCGCGAGCTCGCGCTCGAGCACGCGCAGGTCTGCGGGCTCTTTACGGTTCAGGAGCTCGAAAGCGATCGTCCCCGTGTACTCGGCGTAGAGGTCTATCGACCCGGCTTTCAACGCGGCGAATACGATCGCCGTGTTGCCGAGGCCCTGCTGATGCGTGACCCGCGCCTCGCCCGCCTGTTGCAAAGTCTGGGTCAGTATCTCGCCGAGAATGTAGGACTCGGTAAAGCGCTTGGACCCGACGTCGATCGTCTGTCCGCTCGCGAGCGCAGGCACGAGGATCAGCAGCAGGAGCAGAATGCGCGTCGTCATGGAACCTGCGCCGTCGGCGCGCGCTGCGCGCGCATGAACTCGCCGACGTAGGGGTCGGCCGGCCGCTCGGCGAGGTCTTCGAGCGCGCCGCGCTGAACGACGCGCCCTTCGCGCATCAGGATGAGCTCGTCGGCGAAGTACGCCGCCTCCCCCATGTCGTGCGTCACCATGACGACCGTTTTCGCAAGCCGCGCGAATATCGATTTCAATTCGGTCTGCAGCTCGTAGCGCGTCACCGGATCGAGCGCCCCGAGCGGCTCGTCGAGGAGGAGGAGCGGCGGGTCGAGCATGAGCGCGCGCATGAGACCGACGCGCTGGCGCTGGCCGCCGGAAAGCTGCTGCGGATAGCGAGCGAGCGTGTCCGCCGGAATGCCCGCGAGCGCGCAAAGGTCCTGCACCCGCGCCTCGATTGCGTCCGTGCCCCGGCGCAGGTGACGCGCAAGAAGGGTTACGTTGTCGCGCGCCGTCAGGTGCGGAAAGAGACCACCGTCCTGGATCATGTAGCCGGCGGCATGGCGCACGCGCTCGAGGCTCGCGGCCGTCAGCGTCTCGCCGCCGACCACGACGCGTCCGGTGTCGGGCCGTACCAGCCCCACGATCATGCGCAGCAGAGTCGATTTGCCGCAGCCGCTGGGACCGATCAGCACCGTGGTGCGGCTCCGGGGAAAGCCGATCGTCGCCGGATGCAGCGCGGTGCGGCTGCCGTAAGTCTTGGAGACGTTCTCGAGCGCGATCAAGCGCGGTTGCCGGCCCCTGCGACAGGCGCGCGTTTCGCGTACTCCGCCGCAGCGTCTTCGAGCTTCATGAAAACGGCGCCCGCCTCCTCGAGCGTGCGTATCAGCTTCCCGAGCACGGTCATGCGGTGGCCGCGTCCGATCACGAAAGGATGGAAGGTGTAGGTGATGACGCCCCACTCGAGGTTGTGATGCAGGTACAGGAAATCGTCGACCCAGTTCTCCAGCACCTGACTCGCGTTCATGTTACCCGGCAGTATCCACGTCGGCGTGCGTATGAACTCGAAATGGGGAAAATCGTCCAGCGTCCAGCTGATCGGCATTTCGATGAGCGGCGTCTGCGGGCCGAACACGGCGGGCTCCTCGAGCGTGATCACGTCGCCGTTTCGGACGCGATATGGCGTGTAGTCGTCTCCCATCATGCTGCTGTCGTAGATGAAGCCGTGCGCGAGCAGGCGATCCACCGAATGGGCGCTCAAATCCCACGAAGGCGAGCGGTAGCCGCGCGCATAGCGGCCGGTCAGGCGACGTATCGCCTCGTTCGCGCGCACGAGTTCCTCTTCCTCTTCATCGCGAGTGAGCGTCGCCGGAGGCCGATGCGTCCAGCCGTGATGACCGATCTCGTGTCCGGCTTCGGCGACCCGGTTGCACGCCTCCGGGTAGGTCTCGAGCGTATGACCGGGGATGTACCACGAGCTCGGCACGGCGTGGCGCTCGAGCAGCTCGAGGATGCGCGGCACCCCCACTTGCGGCCCGAACTCGCCTC
>CAZULX010000488.1:0-2624 GCA_964621335.1 uncultured Streptomycetaceae bacterium | reverse complement strand
CTTCGAAGACACGATCGCGAAGTTCACGGCGCTCGCGGTGCTGCTGCCCGTGGTCGCCGGGCAGTCGGGCAATGCGGGCGCGCAGGCGCTCGCGATCACGATGCGCGGACTGGTGCTGCGCGAGATCAGCCTGCGCCACTGGCCCCGCGTGGTCGCGAAGGAAGCGGGCGCCGGGTTCATCAACGGGCTCGCGGTCGCCGCGACCACGGCTATCGGGGTCTACTTATGGAGCGGCTCGATCGGGCTGGTGAACGTCATCGCCTCGGCGATGGTGATCGCCATGGTGATGGCCGGGGTCGCCGGCGCGCTCGTGCCGATCGTGCTCACGCGCTTCGGCATGGACCCCGCGACCGCATCCTCGATCGTGCTCACCACGGTCACCGACATCGCGGGGTTCTTTTCCTTCCTCGGCATCGCCACGCTGCTTTCGGCGAGCCTGTAGTGAGCGGGGCTGACGCTATTTCTTGAGGCCGATGTCCTGCATGATGCGCGCGAGCTGCGCATCTTCCTTCGCAATGAGATCGCCGAATGCCGATGCAGGCATGAACGCGGGCCTCACGTTCAGGCGCTCGCTGCCCTGCGCGAACTCCGCGCTTTCGACGCTCGCGCGTATGGCGGCTTCGAGCGCTGCGATGACGGGTCGGGGTGTGCCTTTCGGCACTGCGATACCGCGCCACGCTTCGAGCGAGACGTTAATCCCCTGCTCCTCCGCGGTGGGCGCATCCGGCAGCGTCGAATCGCGCTTCTGTGTCACAGCCGCGAGGATGCGCACGGTGCCGTTCTGTACGTGCGTGGCGAGCGCACCGGGTAACTGCACCATCGCATCGACATGTCCGCCCAGAAGGTTCGGCACCACCTGGGCCGCGCCGTAGGGCACATCGAGCACCTCGACCCCGGCGGTCCTGAACAAGGCGACCGACGTGATGTGCGTGTGGCTGCCGACGCCGGAATTGGCGACGGTGATCTTGCCCGGCCGCGCTTTCGCGTCCTTGAGAAAATCGCCCAGCGTCTTCCACCGCGCAGCGCTGCGCACCGCGAGCACCGGAGACTCGACCAGCGCACGCGCCACCGGGTCGAAAGCGCGGTAGTCGAAAGCGAGCTGGCCCGAATGGTAGGTGGTCGAGATCGAGTTCGAGTTCCAGACCAGACTGTAGCCATCGGGCTTCTGGCCGGCGACGTGCCTGTAGCCGACCGCCCCGCCGCCGCCCGGGCGATTGACCACCACCACGTTTGCGCCGAGCTGCTTCGCCATGCCCTGGGCGAGCAGCCGGGCGGTGATGTCGGCCGAGGAGCCGGCGGGGAACAGCACCGTGATCTCCACGTTACCGCGCTTGGGGTACGGCGCTTCCTGCGCGGAAGCGCTCGCGGCGCACGAGAGCGCTGTGCAACTCAAAAGAATTCGAATGAATAGCGATGCACGCATGTCTGTCCCCCTCCGAGCCTGTTATGTCACGCCAGTATCTCCGCAATTTCCACGCGCCGTCCTTCGCGCGCCGATTTGATGCCTGCAAGCAGCACGGCGAGCGAAGCGGTGGAACGCTCGCCGTCCATTTCAGGCGAAGCGGCGCTGCGCACGGCCGCTGCGAACTCCTCGAGCTCTTCGACGATCGGGTCGTTCTTCCCCGGATCGACGGGCGTCGAGCGCTCGCCCCCGCGCCTGAGGAAGCGCAGGCCCTGGTGAAAATCGTAATAGGCGCTCGCTTCCTTGCCGTAGATATTCATGGCGTAATACTCGGAGGCGGATGCGTAGCTCGCGTTGAGCGTCGAGAGCGCGCCGCTCTCGTGCTCGAGGATCAGGCTCGCGACGTCGGGATTGTCTCCGGGCAGGACGAGCTGCGCGAGACGGCCGGTGACGGCTTTCACCGGCCCGGCGAGGTATTCGAGCACGTCGCTGTAGTGAATGCCGATCTGCAGCATGACGCCGCCGGGCATGCCTTCCGCGGTATAGCGCCACGAGGTGAGGTCGATCTTGCCCAGACGGTCGCGGCTGATGTTCGCCTCGGCATTCACGATTCTTCCGAATACGCCCTCGTCGATTTTTTTGCGGATCCAGCGAAAGTGGCTTTCCTTGCGCCGCTGATAACCCAGCGCGAGCACGACCCCTGCGTCGCGGCACGCCCTGGTCAGCGCACGGGCATCGGCAATCGTGTTCGCGATCGGCTTGTCGAGAAAAACGTGCTTGCCGGCGCGGGCCGCGGCGCGTGTCGTCTCGAGGTGCACGTTGTTGGGCGTGGTATTGATGACCGCCTCGACGCTGCGGTCTTCCAGCAGCGCCTCCAGGCTCGCCGCGGCCTTGCAGGCGTACTTCGTGGCGAAAGCGTTGCGCTTGCTGTCCGAGCGCGTGTAGCACGAGACGATCTCGAGCTTGCCGGAGCGCTTGACGGCGTCGGCGAGCACGTCGGACCACCAGCCGATGCCGATGGATGCAACCCTGAGAGGTTCGCTCGCCACGTCTATTTATCGTCGATCGTGTAGGCGGCGCCGATCGCGCCCAGCGCTTCGCGCGCGACGCGGTCGTCGAATTCCCACGTGCCGCCGGAGACGCCGATGCCGCCGACGCATTCGCCGCCGACGATGATCGGGTAGCCGCCTTCCATCGCGGTCCAGCGCTCGGCGCCGGCTGC
>CAZULX010000487.1:0-7638 GCA_964621335.1 uncultured Streptomycetaceae bacterium | reverse complement strand
AAATCAAGGAATGGGAGAAAATCGGCTTCGAGCTGAAGATTCCCGGTCTCGATGCGCTCGAAGCGGGCACCGAGCCCGGGGTGCCGGCGAACGCGACGCGCGCGGCCGCGTGAGCTGGGGGGCGGCGCTCGCCTTCGCTCGGGCCTGGCCGCCCCCTAGACCAGGTCGGGCGTGACTACGGCGACCACGAACGGTGAGGCTTCCCCGGCGTGCGCCGCTATCCACCACACGCCACCTTTCTTCATCCGCCACTGCGAGGGCTTGCCCGTGAGCGCGAGCGCCGCGGCCGCCCCCAGCGTCGGCTGGTGACCGACGAGCACGACCGTGCCGTCCCCGTCGGGCCATCCGGCGGCCTTCAGGACCGTGGCGGCGTGGGCGCCGGGCTTCAATGCCTCCACTGTTACACTTGCGCGCGGCAGCGCCTGCGCGGTCTGCTGTGCGCGAACCGCGGGGCTGACGATCACCCGCGCATCCTTCGGAAGATGTTTATCGAGCCAGGCTGAGACGCGCTTCGCCTGCTTGACACCCTTGGCGGTGAGCGCGCGAGCGCCGTCGTCGGCGCCGTCTTCCGCTTCCGCATGCCTCCAGAGGATGAGATCCATGGCAATCCGCTAGCAAGGCGCCGGCCCGCTTCGGGCCCGCCATTCACCAGAAGGTCTCGCTGCGCCGAAAAGCCTTCCACGCACGATCGAGCTCTGCGCGCAGCGCACACGCCCGCCCCTCGCTCCAGCCGAGCAGGATGCCGCGGGCCTCAGCCACACCGGCGCTGCGTCCATCGGCGTACCCCTGCGCAATCAGGTGCTGCATGGTCGCGGCGTCGTTGATGGTGCCGAGCACGTCCTGAAGGCGCGACAGGCGCGAGCGGAGCCGCCGCACGGCCTCCGCATCGAAAAGCGAGCCGAAAAAATCCAGCGCATAACGCAGCTTCTTGATTGCGATGCGAAGCCGGTGCAGCTCCGGTGCGCTCAGGCGAGCGCCTTTGCGCCCGCGCTTGCGCACGCGCTCGTAGCGCGCCTCCAGCTCGCTCTGGGCGTAGCTTCGCACCGCGCCATCGAGCACGGCGCGGGCGCGGGCTCCCGCGAGCTCTCGCCAGGCGTGCGTGGCGAGCCACGAGCCGACACCTAGCAGTACCCGCTGGTACCTGCGCGAGCGCAGCGCGACTTTCATGCCGCGCCGGGCGGCCGTTCGTCTGCGCCGCGCTTCCGCTGCCAGGGCGGCGATACCCGGCCGGTCCCCGAACGTGAGACGCAGCGGCGGGAATGTCTCGGTCACGAAAACGTCCCAGTCCCGCGCGGGGCCGAGCGCCGCGCTCAGCCATCGCAGATCCGCCACGATCGGCTGGCGTGCCGCGGATGGAAGTGCGTCCGCGAACACGCTCAGCGCGGAGCGCAGGCGCCGCAGCGCCACGCGCATCTGATGGAGAAACTCCGGGTCCTTTCCTTCGATCGCACCCTGCTCGTTCGCCTGCAGGTGCGTAAGCGTCGACCATGCGATCGCGGCGAACGCTGCGCTCACGCTCATGCCCGCATCGAGCACCGGCGAGCCCGCCCTCTGCGGCGCGGCCGGCTCGCCGCGCGCCAACGCATATCCGCGCCCGGCTTTTGACCGGTTCTCGAGGTAGACCGGCGCTGCAGCCGCCAACTCGAGCGCCACGCCGAAGAGTGAGGACACCCGACCTTCCTTCAGCTCGAGCTCGAGCTCGCACACGGGCTCGGCGCGATCGCCGCTGCGGATCTCGCCCTCGTCGAGGCTCGCTTCGACGATCGAGCCCTCGACCGTGGTCAGTATGCGCGTACTGCGCCTGATGCGGGTCTCGAAGACCGGCCGCAGCGTGCGAGCGACGTGCACCGCGCGGAACAGCGCATCGAGATCGGGATGCGCGATTTTCGCGCAGTCGGGCGTCGCGCCCTCGAGCCCGATCTCGAGCTCGTTGCGCTCGTGCAGGCCCGCGCGGGCGTGACCCGACCACTTCACGGTCTGCACCCAGCGCTCACCCTCGCGCCGCACGCGCAGCGCAACGCCCGCTCGCAGCAGACCGCAGTCGGGCGTGTCGTAATAGACCGCGTCGAGATCCTGCACAGACTCGCGCCCCGCGGCCTCGAGCAGCGGATGACCGCTCACCCGCCCGCGCGCGGCTTGCGGGATGCGAAGCTTGAGCTCGGTCTCCACGGCCGCGCCCGTAACGCCGGATGCCGGCGCGGGAGCGTCAGGCGGGCGGATGGACGCTCTCAAGACGGTCGAGCAGCGTCTGCTGCGCGCTGAAGGCGGCCCCGTCGGCCGGCACCGAGAGCCGGTAGGTGCCGTCTTCCCCCATATCCCAGGCCTGAACGTTGTCCTCGAGGTAAGGCAGCAATCCTTCTCCGATCACGCGTTGCTTCAACTTCGCATCGAACACCGGAAAACTGATTTCGACGCGGCGGAAGAAATTGCGCGGCATCCAGTCGGCGCTCGAAAGGTAGACGTTTTCGGCGCCGTCGTTGAGAAAGTAAAAGACGCGGGTGTGCTCGAGGAAGCGGCCGACGATCGAGCGCACGCGGATGTTGTGAGACACCTCGGGAATGCCGGGACGCAGTGCGCATACGCCTCGCACGATCAAGTCGATCTGCACCCCCTCTTTCGATGCATCATAAAGGGCCGCTATGACCTGCGGCTCCATGAGCCCGTTCATCTTCGCGATGATGCGCGCTTTGCGGCCGGCCTTGGCGTGGGCGGCTTCGCGCTGGATCGCCTGCAGCACTTTCCTGTGCAGCGTAAAAGGCGATTCCCACAGATGTTTGAGCCGGGTCGCCTTGCCCAAACCCGTGAGCTGGACGAAGACGTCGTTCACGTCCGCGCAGATTTCCTCATTCGCGGTCATCAGACCGAAGTCGGTGTAGAGCTTCGTCGTGCGTGCGTGATAATTGCCGGTGGACAGATGCACGTAGCGGCGCAGGACGCCTTCTTCGCGGCGCACCACCATCAGCATCTTGGCGTGGGTCTTGTGTCCGACCACGCCATAGACCACGTGCGCTCCGGCCTCCTCGAGGCGCTGGCCCCAGTTGATGTTCGCCTCTTCGTCGAATCGCGCGAGTAGCTCGACCACGACCGTGACTTCCTTGCCGCTGCGCGCCGCCGCGATGAGGATCTCCATCAGCTCGGACTCGGAGCCGGTGCGGTAGACGGTCTGCTTGATCGCGACGACGTCAGGATCACTCGCAGCCTGCTGGAGAAATTCGACGACAGGCTGGAACGACTCGAAGGGATGGTGCAGGAGGACGTCGCCTGCGCGTATCGTCGCGAACATGTCCTGGACCCGCCCGGTCCTCGCCGGCAGCCCCGGAGCGAACATCGGAAACTTGAGGTCCGGCCGCTCGACGCCGTCGGGCACGCTCATGAGCCGGACCAGATTCACCGGCCCGTCCACGCGATAAAGATCGACCTCCTCGAGCCCGAGCTGCGAGAGCAGGAATTCCGCTATGTTCGATGGACAGTTGTCGGCGACTTCCAGCCTGACCTCGTCGCCGAGATGCCGCCGCGGCAGCCCCCCCCGCAGCGCGACGCGGAGATCCTTCACTTCCTCCTCGTCGACGAAAAGCTCGCTGTTGCGGGTCACGCGGAACTGGTAGCAGTCGACGACGCGCATGCCGGCAAAGAGCTCGTCGACGTGCGCGTGAAGAATGGACGACAGGAAGACGAAATCGTACGGGCGCGTCGCAACCGCTTCCGGCAGCCGTATGATCCTCGGGAGCACGCGCGGCGCCTGCACGATCGCGATGCCGGAGTTGCGGCCGAATGCGTCCTTGCCTTCGAGCTCCACCGCGAAATTGAGGCTCTTGTTCAGCACGCGCGGGAACGGGTGTGCGGGGTCGAGGCCGATCGGCGTCAGCACCGGCATGACCTCGCGGAAGAAGTGGTCACGGATCCATGCCGCCTGCTCGGGCGTGAGCTCCTCGCGCCGCAGAAAGCGTATGCCTTCGGCTTCGAGCCGGGGCAGCACGCTTTCATTCAGAAGCCGATACTGCTCCGCCACCAGCGCATGCGCCTGGGCCGACACCTGCTCGAATATCTCGCGGGGGCGCATGCGGTCGGGGCCCACGGGCGGGGTGCGCATTTCGATCTCGGCGTGCAGGCCGGCGACCTGGATCTCGAAGAACTCGTCGAGGTTGCTGCTGACGATGCAGAGGAACTTCAGCCGCTCCAGCAGCGGATAGCTCACATTCGCGGCCTGCGCGAGCACGCGGCGCGTGAACGCGAGCTGGCCCAGCTCGCGGTTGAGGTATAGCTCGGGCGGCAGCCGGCTCATTTGAGAGCCGTTTCGACTCGTACTGGCTGCGCCCGCGGTGACGGACCCAAGCTCGATGAGCGCAATCGCGGTGTCGTCCATTTTGATCGGTCCGGCTTTCGCAGCCGACGCGGTAGCCGGCCCATCGCGGTCTTTCCGGTCTAGCCGAAGCGCCCGGTGATGTAGTCCTCGGTCTGCTTGTTCTTCGGCTTGATGAATATCGTATCCGTCATATCGAACTCGATCAGCTCGCCCAGGTACATGTACGCCGTGTACTGCGAGACCCGTGCCGCCTGCTGCATGTTGTGCGTCACGATCAGGATGGTGACCTTCGACTTGAGGTCGTCGATGAGGTTCTCGATGCTGGCCGTCGCGATCGGATCCAGCGCGGAGGTGGGCTCGTCGAAGAGAAGAATCTCGGGGTCGGTCGCGAGCGCTCGTGCAATGCATAGCCTTTGCTGCTGTCCACCGGACAGATTGAAAGCGACATCGGAGAGCCGGTCCTTCACCTCGTCCCACAATGCCGCATTGCGCAGCGCCTCTTCCACCTTCTCGTCCAGCACGCCGCGCTTGCTCTCGCCGCGGACACGCAGGCCGTACGCCACGTTCTCGTATATGGACTTCGGGAACGGGTTGGCCTTCTGGAACACCATGCTGATGCGCATCCGCACCTCGATGGGATCGACGGCGGGGCTGAGCAGATTGGTATTGTCCGGCTGGAGCACGATCTGGCCGTCGTAGCGGTTGCCCGGATAGAGGTCGTGCATGCGGTTGAAGCAGCGCAGGAAAGTCGACTTTCCGCAGCCCGACGGTCCGATCAGCGCGGTAACTTTCTTCTCGTAGAGCGGCATGGAGACGCTTTTCAGCGCCTGGAACTCGCCGTAATAGAAGCTCAGAGCCTTCGCCTCGGCTTTCTTGCCGGGCTCGGGCGCGCCGACACTGGCAGCTTCTCGTGCCGCAGCGGCTGCGCTCACCATTTGATCTTCTTTCTCATGCGGTATCTGAGGTAAATCGCCAGTGCGTTCATCGACAGGGTCATCACGACGAGCACCAGCCCGGCGGCGGCGGCGTTGTGGTGAAAGGCGGCTTCAGGCCGCGACGTCCAGTTGAACATCTGGATCGGCATCACCGTGAACGGCGACATCAGCCAGTCGAACGACAGGAAAGGCGGCTCGGCTTTGAACGGCGACTCGGGCAGGAAAGCGATGAAGGTGAGCGCGCCGATCGTGATCACGGGCGCTGTCTCGCCGATGGCGCGCGCCATGCCGATGATGACGCCGGTCATGATGCCGCCGGTCGCGTAGGGCAGGATGTGATCGGAGGTGGTCTGCCACTTGGTCGCGCCCAGGGCGTATGCGGCTTCCCGGATCATCCCGGGGATCGCGCGGATCGCTTCGCGCGTAGCCATGATGACGATGGGCAGGATCAGCAGGGCAAGCGTGAGGCCCGCGGTGAGTATGCTCTGGCCAAGGCCGAAACCGTAGACGAACAATCCGAGAGCGAGCAGCCCGTAAATGATCGAAGGCACGCCCGCGAGGTTGGTCACGTTGATCTCGATCAGGTCCGTCATCCAGTTGCGCGGCGCGTACTCCTCGAGGTAGATGCCTGCTGCCACGCCGAGCGGCACCGCGGCGGCGGCCGTCACCAGCATCACGAGCGTGGAGCCGACCCACGCCGACAGAATGCCGGCCTGCTCGGCCCTGCGCGAGGGGAACGAAGTGAGGAAATCCCAGGACAGGCGCGGAGCGCCGTCGATCAGCATTTCGACGAACAGCGCCGTGAACGTCAGCACGCCGATCATGAGCGCGACCAGCCCCGCCACGCCGAACCAGAAATCCCAGCGCTTGTGCGAGGCGATCAGCGCGCGCAGATCTTCGACCTTGGCCGCTTCGTTCATCAGTACGCCTGCCGGTAGCGTTTGCGCAGCAGGTGGCCCATCACGTTGAAGAACAGCGTGATGAA
The DNA here is from genome assembly GCA_964621335.1 of uncultured Streptomycetaceae bacterium. Taxonomy (GTDB): domain Bacteria; phylum Pseudomonadota; class Gammaproteobacteria; order Burkholderiales; family SG8-41; genus JAQGMV01. Next base: position 1,415 of record CAZULX010000487.1, on the reverse strand, counting down.
GGCGAGCGTGAGGCCGGCTGCGAATATGGTCTGGTAGCCGATCGATCCGTGCGGCAGGTCACCGAGCGCGACCTGCACGATATAGGAGGTGATAGTCGCGGCGGGCTCCGCTGGATTCCACGTGAGATTGGGCTGCATGCCGGCGGCGATCGCCACGATCATGGTCTCGCCCACCGCGCGCGAGATGCCGAGGATGTAGGCCGCCGCAATACCCGAGAACGCGGCGGGCGTGACCACGCGTATCGCGGTCTGGAAGCGCGTGGCGCCCATCGCGTACGAGCCTTCACGCAGGCTCATCGGCACCGCGCGCATCGCGTCCTCGGAGAGCGAGCTTATGTAGGGAATGATCATGATGCCCATCACCAGCCCCGCCGAGAGCAGATTGAAGCCCGGCAGCGACGGAAAGAATATCTGGAGCAGCGGCGTGACGAAGAGCAGCGCGAAGTAGCCGTAGACGATGGTGGGGACGCCGCCCAGCAGCTCGAGAAACGGCTTCGCGACCTCGCGTATCCGGAACGGGGCGAACTCCGAGAGATAGATCGCGATGATGGTGCCGAGTGGAATCGCCACGAGCAGTGCCACACCCGAGCTCACCAGCGTGCCCGAAAGAAGCGGCAGAATGCCATAGTGCGCATCGGAGAAGAGCGGCGTCCACTGGGTGTCGGTGAGGAACTCCCACAATGAGACTTGCCGGAAGAAAGTCAGGGATTCGCCGAGCAGTATCACGACGATGCCGACGGTGGTCAGGACCGACACCGATGCGGCGAGGAAAAGCACGAGCTCGATCACGCGTTCTTTGACGTTGCGCAGGCGCCGCCGTGCCAGGCGATCGCTCACAAAATGGTCGGGCACTTCGTCTATCCTGGAAACCTGGGAAAGCGATGTCATCGTTAGGCGTGCCCGCTGATTCTACTGGCTCACGCGCATGGCGCGAAACTAATGAAAACGGGAGGCGTAACCGCCTCCCGTCACCCCTGGCGCGAGTATTAGAGCTTCGCTTCGCGCTTCATCAGCTCTTCGATGGTGAGACCGACCTGGTTCTCGCCCCCGAACTTAGTACCTTTCCTCATTTTCGCGATCGACTCGATATTCTGCGTGTACGCCTTCGGCGGCAGCGGAACGTATTTCACTTCCCGCGCGAGCTTCTCGGCGTGCTTGTTGTAGAACTCGGCGAACTGCTTCACCTCCGGACGTGCGAGCGACTTCACGTTGGCGTAGACGAAGATCGGACGCGCGAGCGGCTGGTACGAGCCGTTCAGTACCGTTTCCATGGACGGAGACACCGCGGGCTTGCCGCTCTTCTCGACGATCGGCACCGCTTTCAGCTTGTCCTTGTTCTCGATGTAGTAGGCGTAGCCGAAAAATCCCAGTGCGTTCGGGTCGCGCGAGACGCCCTGCACCAGCACGTTGTCGTC
>CAZULX010000486.1:0-2858 GCA_964621335.1 uncultured Streptomycetaceae bacterium | reverse complement strand
CCGCGCTCGACCAGAGCGAGCGCGGTCTCCACCAGCGGACGGTTGAATCCCACGAGGAGGAGCACGCCGTCCGCGATCTCGCCGGCGAGCTCCATCGCTTTCGGCCCCGACGCGGCCATCAGCACGGGAATGCGCCGGCCGGATGCATAGGGAAGGCGCTCCGGCGTACCGCTCCAGTCGACGGTCTCCCCGGCGAGCAGCGCCTTCACGGCGCCGATGCTGGCGCGCATCTCGGCGAGCGTCGCGGGCTTGCGTCCGATGGTGCTCGCCGAGGTATAGCCGGTGCCGAGCACGCACTTGACGCGGCCCGGCGCCATCTCTTCGACGGTGAGGATCGAGCTCGCCAGCACGGAGGCGTGGCGTGTGAACGGGTTCGTGACCGCCGGAAACAACTGGAGCCGCGTCGTATGGGCTGCGGCCTGCCCGAGAACGACGTAGGTATCGCGGGCGAGCATCTGGCTGTCGAGGATGCCGGCGCCGTCGAAACCGGCGGCCTCGATGCGCTCGATGAGCGCCATCAGCTCGGGCATCGGCGCGGTGCCCGGTACACGCAGGTGGATGCGGACAGGCTCGGTCATGGTGCGTTTCCTTTCGTCTCTTGGGCTGTGCGCGATTATTATGTGGCAGTTCGGAGGAGGCGGCAGGAAGTCGTCCCTGCCGAAATATAGCGATCACGACTTCGATAAGGAGGTAAAGCCATGGGATTCACTATCAAGCGGGTGGGGCATCTCGTACTGAGCGTGAAAGACGTGGAACGGTCGAGACGCTTTTTCGAGGACGTACTCGGTTTGCCTGTCGTTGCGCAGAACGAGCGGGGCATGGTGTTCTTCAGCACCGACGTGAAGGACAACCATCACATGCTCGCCATCATGCCGGGGAAGCAAGGCGCGGCCATGCCGACTCCCGACCAGGTGGGTATGCAGCACGTCTCCTTCGAGCTGGGGAGCTTCGCCGAGCTCCAGGACGCTTACCGCCGTTTGAAGGACAAGGGCGTGACGATCGACCACACCGTGTTTCATGGTGTTTCGAAAAGCGTCTACTTCTTCGATCCCGACGGCAACCGGTTGGAGGTCTACTGTAACGTCCCGGCGGAGGAATACCGAAAGTCGGTACCGCATCCCTACTCGAGATACGGTGGGATCGATGAGGAGCTCGAGGGAAAGATTCCCCAAAAAGCCGGGACGGTGGCGCCATAACGGCGGCGCTCGCCTCCGGCTCGGGCCTCGCCGCCTCGTCGCGCCGCTCGCCTTAAGGCTCGGGCCTCGGCGCTCCACGAACAGAGGGAAACCTTCCACGGTTTCCCTCCGTATCCTCCTTTCCTTTGGCGCTACACGGGCATGATCGGTTCTTTGCGCTCGGGCGGCAGGTCGACGTCGAACGCGTTGACCATCAGCGCAAGCGAAGCGTAGTTCCCCAGGAAGAGACCGAGCTCGATCGCGCCCTGCTTTCCGAGCTGCTCCAGCGCAAGCTGGAACGTTCCCCGGCTCACGCGGTGGGTGCGGAAGAACTCCTGCCCGAAACGCACGACCGCGGTTTCGTCGTCGGCGAGCTTCGGCAGCTCCCTGCGCTCTCTCAGCGCATCGACCAGTGCGTTGCCGACGCCGGCCTCGCGCGCCGATGCCGCATGGGCGTTCCAGATGTACTGGCAATCGAGCTCGCGCGCGGTGACCAGCATCGCGAGCTCCTGGAGCTTTTTCGGCAGCGACGATTCCCCACGCAGGAACCGGTTGAATCCCATCAGCCGCTGGTGCGCATGGGGAACATTGAGGATCACCGAGTCGGGGCCGAAACGCGGGACGGATCCCAGGCCTTTCACGATCTCGTCGAACGCATCGCGCTGGTTTTCGGGAACGCTCTCGCGGCTTGCCAAAGGAAGTCTGGCCATTTGCGGCCTCCGGTTACGGGTTCGAATTCGGCGGACTCATAGCGTATATCATTAACATCTCACGGGGACGCCGCCATGCGGACGAACACGCTCTGCTACTCGAACGCATAGCGGTAGCCGCTGCCCCGCCGGACAATGCGTCCGACCGTCGGCGCGGGAAAGTGAGCGGGAAACAGACGCGTGCCACGCTCGGCATGCTCTTCGACGAGACGCATGCGCGTCGTGCGCGAGAGCTCACGATCGCTACAGGCGAGTGTCGACCATTCGGGCTGCGCCAACTGGAGCTGATGATGAAGCACATCGCCCAGGAAAGCGGCGCGGTCGTCTTTCGAGCGGACATGGATCACGACGTTGCCCGGCGTATGTCCGGGGGCGCTTTCGAACCACAAGCCGTCCTCGAGCGCGTAATCGTCGTCGACCAGCACCGATTGCCCCGTAGCGACGACCGGGAGCACGCTGTCCTCGAAGGCCAGGCGATGCGGCGAGTCCTCACCGCGCTGCTGCACGCCCTGCCAATGCTCGAACTCGCGGCGCGCCATGATGTAGCGCGCATTGGGGAAGGTCGGGACCCAGCGCCCGTTCTCGAGGCGGGTGTTCCAGCCGACGTGGTCCCAGTGCAGGTGCGTGCACATCACGTAGTCGATGTCCTCGACCCGCACCCCCGCGCCTGCAACGTCGGCGAGGAAGGGCGTTCGCAGCCGGTGAAATTGCGGCCGCGTCGGCCGCTCCTTGTCGTTGCCGAGGCAGGAATCGATGAGGATCGTGTGACGCCCGGTCTTGACGATGAAGCAGTGAAAACTGAAGACGAGCTTGCCCGTCACCGGGTCGATCAGGCGGGCGCCCGCCATATCGGGGTTCGCCCGCAGCACCTCGGGGTCGAAGTCGGGAAAGAAAATCTCGGGAGCGATGAACGGCCCCTCGAACTCGGTGATGCGATGCACCTCGAAATCGCCGACACGCCTCACCTGCATAT
>CAZULX010000485.1:0-9450 GCA_964621335.1 uncultured Streptomycetaceae bacterium | reverse complement strand
TGACTTCGACGGCGGCGTCGGGATCGTTCAGCCGGCCGGTCGCGCCGAGCACGCCGTAGAGGACTTCGGCCTGGACGCCGTCGCGATCCTGGTCCTTGATGCGGAGGTCGGGATCGGTCAGGCGGCGGATGCCGCGCCTGCCGTCGTCGTAGAGCCCGGTCTCGGCCATGCGGTCCGCGCGATGGATCTTGCCGGGGACGTACTGGCGCCCGGCCGAGCCCATGCCGTTCATGAGGCCGAGGTTGGCGCCTTTTTTCGTTTTCCATACCGGGCCGGTGGGCCCGTCGGCGACGAAAGGCATGCGATCGCGCATGCCGGCCGAGGCGTTGGCGGTGAAGAGTTCAGGCGGGAGCCAGCACAGGTCGACGTGACAGTCGGCGGAGATCATTTCGTAGCGCATGGCGGCCCCCCTTCGGAATGACGGGAGTATTGTGCCTCAGCGTCCCGTGAACGTGGGCTTACGTTTTTCCTGGAAAGCGCTCACCGCTTCCTGGTGATCGTCACCGATGTTGGTCATGGCCTCGTAGGCGAGCGAGGCGTCCATGACCGAATGTGCGAGCTGCCGCAGCGGGATGTTCATGCAGGTCTTGGTCCACTTGATCGCCTTGGTGGCGCCGCGCGCGAGCTTTTCGGCGAGCGCGTTCACTTTGGCGTCGAGCTCCCCGCGCGGCACCGCGTGATTGATGAGGCCGATGCGCTCGGCCTCTTTCGCGTCGAGGAGATCGCCGGTGAGAAGGTATTCCTTGGCGCGCGCGTAGCCGATCAACTGCGGCCAGATGACCGCGCCGCCGTCGCCGGCCACGTAGCCCATCTTGACGTGGGGATCGCCGAAGCGGGCGTCGTCGACGGCAATCAGGATGTCGCACATGAGCGCGAGCGTCGCGCCGAGACCGATGCAGTCGCCGTTGATGCGCGCGATCACCGGTTTCTCGAGGTCGAGCAGGCCGAAGATCATCTGCTTCATCTCGAGGTTCTTGCGGTTGAAGAGCTCCGGGTCGTCGATGCGCTTCTGCATCATCGGGATGTCGCCGCCAGCGGAGAAGACGTTCCCCGCGCCGGTGAAGACGACGACGTCGCTCTCGTGGTCGACCTGCACCTGGTACCAGAGCCGCGAGAGCTCGGTGTGGAGCTCGTAGTGGATCGGGTTCATCGGCGGGCGATCGAGCGTGATCGTGAGAATGCGCTCGCGTCGCTCGATTTTCAGGTGCTTGTATGCCGAGTAGTCCATGGATTCGCCCGTGAGAGAGGTCTGCGGGGATCATATCGCGCCTGCGCGAGGGCTGGCAGATCCAGTTCGGCCGCGTCAACCCGCTTTCGGCGGCAGAGCAAGGCCGCTCACGCCGTGCATAATCTGCGGACGGTCTATGACAAAGGAGGAGCAGCATGCAACTTGCGTATGCGCTGAGTCTTATCCTGAGCGCGCTCTCGTTCGTTCCCGGCGCTCACGCCGCCGCTCAGAATTATCCGAATCGCCCCATCCGATTCATCCTGCCGTTTGCGCCGGGCGGCGGCACCGATGTCGTCGCGCGGCTTTTCGCCGAGCGCGTGGCGCAGGACCTCGGCCAGCAGGTGGTGATCGACAACCGTCCGAGCGCGGGGGGGATTGTCGGCACGCAGATGGGAGTGCAGGCCGAGCCTGACGGTTACACGCTCGTCATGGGTTTGCCCGTCACCATCACCGTCGCCCCCGCGCTTTTCAAGAAGCTGCCGTACGATCCGCTGAAGGATCTCGCGCCGGTGGGGCTGGCAGGAATGTCGGCGTACGTGCTCTCGGTGCACCCGTCGGTGCCGGCGAAGTCGGTCGGCGAGCTGATCTCACTCGCGAAAGCGAAACCCGGCCAGTTGCGCTACGCAGCGGGAACGGTCGGCGCGGGCAATCACCTCGCCGCGGAGCTTTTCAAATCGATGACCCGCACCGATCTCCTCTACGTGCCTTACAAGGGCGGCGGGCCGGCGCTGATCGGCGTCTTCAGCGGCGAAGCACAGGTGATTTTCGGCAGCATGCTGACGACGGTGGGGCACGCGCGCTCGGGCAAGCTGAGAGCGCTCGGCGTCACCAGCCTCACGCGCGCGACCGCGCTGCCGGACGTGCCGACCATCGCCGAGGCCGGCGTGCCGGGCTACGAAGTGCCGGTGTGGTTCGCGATTTTCGTGCCGCGCAAAACGCCCGCGGCGATCGTGTCGCTGCTGAACGCGGAGATTCAGAAGCTCGCGAGCGATCCCCGCGCGAAAGCGAGTCTCGCGAAGCAGGGCTTCGAGGCTCGGCCCAGCACGCCGCAGGAGCTCACGAAGATGATGCAGGCGGAGACCGCGAAGTGGGCGCGCGTGGTGAAGGAGTCGGGGGCGAAGGTGGAGTGATGATTCGATGCATGCATCCCGCTGTTGAACCTGATACAGTGAATCGACGGGAGAGCGTGGAGGCGGCTATGAGCTATAAGGACATCATCACGATCGAGCCAGGCAAGCGGGGAGGCAAGCCCTGTATCCGCGGCATGCGCATGACTGTGTACGATGTGCTCGAATACCTTGCTTCCGGCATGACCACGGAAGAAATCCTGCGGGACTTTCCTTACCTTACTGCGGGAGACATCAAGGCGTGCCTTGAGTATGCAGCCGATCGCGAGCGTCACCTGCTCGCGTCGTAGGTGTGAAGCTTCTCTTCGATGAGAACCTCGCTCCCGGGCTCGTCGTCGCGCTAGCTGATCTTTTCCCTGAATCGGAACGCGATCGGCTGATCTATCGGCGCTGTGTCACGTTGCTTCCCCTCACCCCATCCCGCTCCCCGTTCGGGGAGCGGGCGGGTCACTCCTGCTTGATGCCCGCGTCCTTCATCACTTTAACCCAGCGCTGAAGCTCGCCCGCGACGATCTTGCGTAGCTGCTCGGGGGTCGTGGGCGCGGGCTCGAGCGCGGCGGTGGCGAGGCGGGTGCGCATGTCGGGTGCGGCAATCGCGCGCGTGAGCTCCGCGTGGAGTTTCCTGATGATGGGCTGCGGCGTGCCGCCGCGGGTCATGATGCTGTACCAGTTGGTCATGACGACGCCCGGCACGCCGCTTTCGGCGAAAGTGGGAATGTCGGGCAGGAGCGCGCTGCGCTTCGGGCCAGCCGACGCGAGGATCTTCACGCGCCCCGTTTTCACGACCGCCATCGCGGCGGGCGGAGTGCTCATGCTCGCCTGGATCTGCCCCGAGGCGACGTCGGCCGAAGAGAGGCCCGCGCTCTTGTAAGGCACGTGCGTCATCCTGAGGCCGGCGCCCTGCTTGAAGAGCTCGCCGGAGAAATGCGTCCCGCTGCCGCTGCCGGCCGAGCCGAGATTGATCGTGCCGGGGTGCGCCTTCGCGTGGGCGATGAAGTCTTTGATGCTCGACACATACGGAAGCGCGGCGTGAACGACGAGGATGTACCGCGTCTCCGCGATGACGGTGATCGGATCGAAATCCTTGAGCGGGTCGTAGCTCGTCTTCTTGTAATACGCCGGGTTGATCGTGAAGCCGACGTCGCACAGGCACAGCGTGTAGCCGTCGGGCGCCGCGCGGGCAGCGATCTCGGTACCGACGAGCGATGCGGCGCCGGGACGGTTGTCGACGACGACCGTCTGGCCGGTCTGCTCGGTGAGCTTCTGGGCGACGAGGCGTCCGACGTAGTCCGAGCCGCCGCCCGGACCGAAAGGCACCACGAGCCGGATCGGCCGGTTGGGATAATCCTGCGCGTAAGCGTGCGGCGGTGCGAGGAACGGCGCGCTGGCCAATGCGGTTGCGAGTGCTGCGATACGGGCTGCGGGGCGGAGTGTCATGTGGGCACCTTCTCCAGGGATAAACCGGCTATGCGATCTCTGCAGCGGACGTGATGCGACGCTCCGCGTGCGCGGGGAGCGTAGGGATCGATTTCAGGCCCGAGCCCGTGCACACCACGACGATCCGCTCGGAGCCTTCGATGATGCCGCGCGCGAGCGCCTTGCGGATGCCGGCGATCGTCGTCGCGCTCTCGGGGCAGGCGAAGATGCCTTCGCATTCGGCGATCGCGCTCACTTCGCGCATCGCTTCGGCGGTCTCCACGGCGATTGCGGCGCCGCCGTGTTTGCGCAGAATCGCGAGCACCGCCGCGCCCGCCGGTGGATTCGGGGACTTGAGGCCGCCGGGCGGCACGTCGAGCGCGCCCCAGGGTTCGACCGTGTCCCTGCCTTCGTCGAACGCCCTGACCGCGGGCGCGCAGCCGGCGTACTGCGTGACGAGTAGCCGCGGCATCGGGCCGCTCACCCACCCCAGTGCGAGGAGCTCCTCGAACGCTTTCCAGATCGCGATCGCGCCGAGACCGCCGCCCATCGGATACACGATCACGCCGGGGAGCTGCCAGCCCAGTTGCTCGGCGATCTCCAGCCCCATCGTCTTCTTGCCTTCGGTGCGATAAGGCTCTTTCAGCGTGCACACGTTGAACCAGCCGTGGGCGGCGGACGCTTCGGCGACGATGCGCCCGGAGTCGTGCCAGTTCGTGGCGTAGTAGGTGCGCGCACCGGAGAGCTCGCACTGGCGCCGGCTGGAGGCGAGCGCGTCGGTCGGCAGGACGCTCGTGCAGGCGATGCCGGCGCGAGCGGCGTAGAGGGCCCACGAGCCCCCGGCATTCCCCGAGCTGTTGAGGGCGACGCTCTTCACACCGAGCTCGCGATAGCGGCTCAGCGCAACGGCTGCGCCGCGATCCTTGAAGGTGCCGCTCGGGTTGCGGCCTTCATCCTTGATCCAGAGCTCGCCGCATCCGATTGCCGTGCCGAGCCGCTTCGCGCGCAGGAGCGGCGTCCAGCCTTCGCCGAGCGTAATCATGTTCGCGGGATCGCGGAGCGGCAGGAGCGGCGCGTAACGCCAGAGCGACGACGGGCCGCGCGCGATGTCCTGCGGCGTCACTTCCGCCCTGATGCGCTTCAGGTCGTAGCGCGCATACAGGAGCACGCCGTTCGGCGCATTGACCGCTGTGTCCGGGGCGATGCGCTCGCCGGCCGGGACGGCCTCGAGGTGTGTAAGGCTCATCGCGTCCCCAGTCTCCCCGTTATTGTGGTGCGATCCGCTGCTTGAGGTGGACCGCCTTCGTACGCTCATGCGCATCTGATCTGGTATCCCATTCTCCGCGATTCCGCCTCTCTGTGCTACCGTAGCGCGACCCAAGCCAAAAAGCGAGCACGCGATGCAACCCGACTGGAAGAAATTGAGGGAAGAGTTTCCGACGCTGCGGCAGTGGACGTATCTCGACACCGCGCGCAAGACCATACCGCCGCGCTGCCAGGAGGAGGCGATGCGCGATTACACCCGCGACGTCTACGAGAACGCGGGCGCGGACGCGTGGTCGGCGCTGAACGTCGCCGAGACGCGAGGCGTGATGGCGGCGCTGCTCGGTGCGAAGCCGGGCGAGATCGCTTTCACCAAGAACACGACCGAAGGCCTGTACATCGCGGCGAACGGCGTCGACCTCAAAGCCGGCGACAACATCGTGCTGACCGACATGGAGCACGTCGCCAACGTCTGGGTGTGGAAGCACTGGGAGGCGAAAGGCGTCGAGATCCGCTTCGCGAAAAATCGCGACGGGCGACTGCCGCTCGAATCGTTCCTCGAGAAAATGGACGCCCGCACGCGCGTCGTAGGTACCGCGTACGTCACTTACAGCAACGGCTATCGCGTCGATCTCCCGGCGCTCGGCAAGGCGTGCCGCGAGCGCGGGGCGCTCCTCGTCGTCGACGGCGTGCAGGCCGCGGGCATCATCGCGAAACCGCTCTCCGAGCTCGGCGCCGACATCATTGCGATGGGCGGCCACAAGAACCTGCTGGGTCTCACGGGCTCGGGACTGGTGTGGTGCCGCGAGGCGCTCGTAAACGAGCTCAAGACGCCTTTCGTGAAAGCGCCCGCCGCGGCGGGCTCGGTGCAGGCCAAAGCGCACGCGAACAGCCAGTTCGATTACATGCGCATCGCGCACCGCTTCGAAGGCGGCAATCCGAACTTCCTCGGCGTGCGCGTCCTGAGACGCGGGGCCGAATTCCTGCAGTCGATCGGCCTGGAGCACATCGAGAGTCGCGTGCAGGCGCTCACCGCGACGTGCCTCAAGCTCGTCAAGCAGAGCGGCTTCAAAACGACGACGCCCGAGAACTGGGAGGAGCGCGCGCAAATCGTCAACGTGATCGTGCCCGACGCCGAACGCGTGATGACGGCGCTGCGCGAGAAGCATCGCGTGGTCGTCAACGTCAAGGACGATGCGCTGCGGCTGTCGATGTCGTTCTTCAACAACGAGGAAGACATCGAGCGCACGGTGCACGCGATCGCTGCGGAGTCGGGGACGAAGTCGGCCGCGGCGGCGTAGAGTCGTGGTTAGAAAATGGATTCCGGTTTCCACCGGAATGACGGCGTTCCTTCGACGCCGAGCGGTTATTGCAGTGCCGCAGTGATCGAAGCGAATCAGGTTATCGTCCTCGGTGGTCAAGGCGGGCGGCGCAAAGGCGGATTGAAACGTATATGGAGAAATATGATGGCTGACGCACGCGAATCGAAAATCCTCTCGACCTACCGCGCCCGCACCCCGCGCGCCGCGGAGCTCCATGGCAAGGCGCTCGACGTACTGCCGGGCGGCATCGTCCACGATTCCCGGCGCATGAAGCCGTACGGCATTTACGGCGACCGCGCGCTCGGCTCGCGCAAGTGGGACGTCGACGGCAACGAGTACGTCGATTACTACGGCGGGCACGGCTCGCTGCTGCTCGGGCACCAGCATCCCGTGGTGCTGGAGGCGATACGGGAGCAGCTCGGCAAAGGCATGCACCTCGCCGCGTGTCACGAGCTCGAGATCGAATGGGCGCGCATGATCGCGGAGATGGTGCCCTCGGTCGAGCACGTGCGCTTTACCTCTTCCGGCACCGAGGCGACGCAGCTCGCGATGCGCCTTGCGCGGGCGCACACCGGCAAAACGCAGATCGTGCGCTTCCAGACGCACTTCCACGGCTGGCACGACCAGGTGTCGTTCGGAGTGCACGACCACCTCGACGGCTCGGCGGGGGTTGGGGTGCTGCGTGAAGTGGGCAACCATACGGCGCTCATCAGGCCGAACGACGTGGCCGACATCGAGCGCTTGCTCACCACACGGAAAAACGTCGCGGCAGTCATGGTGGAGCCGATCGGCAGCAGCTCGGGAATGATCCCCACGCCGCCGGAAGTGCTGGGCGCGCTGCGCGAGATGACGCATCGCCACAACGTGCTCCTCATCTTCGACGAGGTCGTGACCGGTTTTCGTCTGGCGCCGGGAGGCGCGCAAGGCTACTACGGCGTCATTCCCGACCTCACGACGCTGGCAAAAATCCTCGCCGGCGGCATGCAGGGCGGCGCGGTGGGCGGGCGCAAGGACATCCTGGGCTGGCTCGATTACGAAGCGTGCGCCGCGGCGAAGCGCGAGTTCATCAACCATCACGGCACGCACAACGCGCACCCGGTGAGCGCGGCAGCGGGTATCGCGACGCTGCGGATCGTGCGCGACAAGGATGTCTGCGAGCGGGCGTCGGTGACCGCGGCGCAGGTCCGCAAAGGGATGAACGCGGTGCTGGAGGAGGAAGGCGTGCCGTGGGCGGTGTACGGCGAGCATTCGTTCTTCCACATCCATACCAATCCGCGCGGCGACGCGATCAAGCCGACCACGTTCGATGCGGGCACGATCACGATCGACGCGCTCAAAGGCCGCAACGAGGAGATGCTCGGCAAGCTCAGGATCGCGATGCTCAACAACGGCGTCGATCTGAAGGGCTGGCGCGGCGGGATCGTCTCCGCGGCGCATACCCAGGCCGACGTCGACCTGACGCTCGAGGCGTGGCGCAAATCGCTGCGGGCGTTGAAGGAGGAGGGGGAGCTCGAAGCGAGCAAGGCCGCGGTTGCGGCTTAGACGTTTTTCGATGTTCATGGAGGTCCGCGCCGATGCAAGCCACTCCTGACCCCGCGCTGAGCGTTCGCGCTGCGCCGGCGGGCAGCAACCACCGCGCGCTGGCGATCGCCATCGGCCTCGCCGCGGCGGCGATCACGGCGGGGCTCGCGATCGCGCTCTACGCCGCCGGCAAGGCGGGTGCGCCGGGCTTTCTCGGACCGGGGAAGCTCGCCGCCGACGTGAATCTCGTGCTCGAGGTTCTGCTGGCGATGGGGCTCACATTCGGCTACTTCCTCGCGCGCGGCGGAAGCATCGAAGCGCACCGCGTGAACCAGACTGCGTGGGTGCTGGTGAATGCGGCGCTGGTGGCGACGATCATGGTGAACGGGCTGCAGGACGTGAAGATCGGCAGCGCCGCCGATCTCGCGGAAGCGCGGGTCTGGGTGACGTGGCTGCACGCGGTCACAGGCACGCTCGCGGCTGCGGCCGGGGTGTGGATCGTCCTTCAGATGAACGACATCGTGCCGCGACGCTGGCACGTGAGGTGGTGGAAGAAGCTCATGCGCGCAACGCTGGCCGCGTACTGGATCGTGGTGCTGCTTGGCTTCGCGACGTATTATTTGTACTACGTCTACTGAGGCGCGGCGCCGCGTAACCGCAAGACCGGAGGAGAGCCAATGCAAGCCGAAAAAGGGCGTCCCATCGACGCGCCTTACGCCTGGAAAGGCGCGGATCTCGCGAACCGTACCGACTGGCTGCGGCCGTTTGCCGCGGAAGAGCTGGCGGAGATCGACGCCGCGCTGGAAAGCGTGAAGCGGCGCGGCCTCGAGCTCTTCGATATCGGTAAGGAGGATTTTCCGCTGCCGGCGTTCTCGCAGGGCCTCGCGCAAATCTCCGATGAGCTGGAGACCGGCCGCGGCATGATCATGCTGCGCGGGCTGCCGCTTTCGTATTCACCCGACGATCTGCGCATCGTCTACTGGGGCCTCGGAACGCATCTCGGCACCGCGGTATCGCAGAACCACACCGGAGAGCTTCTCGGCATCGTCAAGGATTTCGGCGGGCCCATCGTCAACACGAAGCGGCGCGGCTCGAAGACTTCGCTGGGGCTGGAGTTCCACAGCGACCGCTGCGACGTCGTCGGCCTCCTGTGCGTGCGCAAGGCGAAGGCCGGCGGCGCGAGCCGCATCGTGAGCTCGGCCGCGATCCACAACGAGATCCTGCGCCGGCGCCCGGATTTGATCGGCATCTGTTACGACGACTGGGTGCATAGCTGGCAGGGGGAGGAGCCGGCGGGTTACGAGCGCAGCTATCTGCGGCCTATCTTCGGTTTTCGTGACGGGCACTTCACCGGCATGTTCTCGCCGGCGTACACCAAGTTTGCGCAGGAGTTTCCCGAAGTGCCGCGCCACACGCCGGCGCAGCTCGAAGCGCTCCAGCTCTATGGCGAGCTCGCGAGCGAGCTCGCGCTCGACATGCATTTCCAGCCCGGCGACATCCAGCTCCTCAACAACCACCTCATCTATCACGGGCGCACGCAGTACGAGGACTATCCGGAGGAGGAGCGCAAGCG
>CAZULX010000484.1:0-3288 GCA_964621335.1 uncultured Streptomycetaceae bacterium | reverse complement strand
ATGCGCTTCAGGTTCTCCTGCTTCTGCTTGCGGCGGATCGCGCGTGTCGCTTCGAAGCCGTCGACGTCGGGCATGTGGCAGTCCATCAGGATCAGGTCGAAAGTCGATTTGCCATACGCGTCGATCGCTTCCTGGCCGTTCGTCGCGACCGTCACCTGATAACCCTCGATCTTCAGTATCGCGAGCGCGACTTCCTGGTTGACGCGGTTGTCTTCGGCGAGGAGGAGCCTGCCGCGGTTCTGACGCCGCACGATGGCCGGCGCATTTTCGTTCACCAGCGGATCGGAGGTCGGGGCGCCTGTTCCGGCCATCACGTTCACCATGCAGTTGTAGAGCGCCGACTGGCGCACGGGTTTGGACAGGCACATGAGCACGCCGGCGTGGCGTGCTTCGCGCACGTCGCCGTGGCGGCCGACGGGCATCAGCATCACCAGGCGCGCGTCGGCAATCGCCGCGTTGCCCTTGATCGCTCTTGCGAGACCGACCGCGCCGAGACCGGCGAGGGCACTGTCGATGACGACGATGTTGAAGGGGTTGCCGGAAGCGGCTGCCCGCCCGAGCGTATCGAGCGCGGTGTCGGCGTTCTCGACGCTGCGGTTCATCATGCGCCAGTTGGTCATTTGCGCGTTCAGCGTGCCGCGGGTGGTGGCGTTGGGGGCGACGATGAGGACACGCACGCCCGCGAGCGTATTGCCCGAGACGATGCGGTCTTCGGCCAGCATTTCGTCCTTGTCGAAGCGCACCTCGAACCAGAACGTGGAGCCCTGACCCGGCTCCGATTGCACGCGCATCGTGCCGCCCATCATTTCGACGAGCTGCTTGCTGATGGCAAGCCCGAGGCCGCTGCCGCCGTGCTTGCGCGTGGTCGTGCCGTCGGCCTGCGAGAAGTTCTCGAAGATGCGTCCCTGGGCTTCCTTGTCGATGCCGGGGCCGGTGTCGGTCACGTCGAAGCGCAGCGTGACGGAGTCTTCCGTCTCGCCTGCCGACGACACCGAAACCGCCACTTCGCCGTCTGCGGTGAACTTGATCGCATTGCCGATCAGGTTGGTGAGCACCTGGCCCAGACGCAGGGGATCGCCTTTCACGCGCGAGACGAGGTCCACCGGGAGCGCGCAATCGAGCTCGAGGCCTTTGCTCTGCGCGCGCTCGGCGAGGAGCTCCACCGCGTCCTCGACGGTCTGGCGCAGATCGAAGGCGATGTTCTCGAGGTCGAGCTTGCCCGCCTCGATCTTCGAGAAGTCGAGTATGTCGTTGATGATGCCGAGCAGCGAGCGGCCCGAGCGCTGCACGGTCTCCGCGAATCTGCGCTGGGTGGCGGTGAGCCCGGTTTCGAGCAGGAGCTCGGTCATTCCGAGCACGCCGTTCATCGGGGTGCGGATCTCGTGGCTCATGCGGGCGAGGAAAGTGCTCTTCGCCTGGTTCGCCGCTTCGGCGGCTTCGCGCGCGGCCTTGAGCTCTTCCTGCGCGCGCTTCCTCTGCGTCACGTCGTGCGCGACGCAGATCTTGCCCACGACCCGGCTGTTCTCGTCGTGCAGCGGGGCCGCCGCGACTTCGATGTCGATTTCCCGGCCGCTCTTGGTGGTGGCACGCGTCTCGTAGGAGAACGTCTCGCCGCCTTTCAGGCGCTCGAGACGGCTCTTTTCCTCTTCGGTCGTGGTGTGGTCGTCGACGTTGATCAGGTTGCCGATCGCTTCCTCGGCGCTGTAGCCGAAGAGCACCGCCGCGCCCGCGTTCCAGGTCGTGATGCGGCCCGACAGGTCGCAGGTCCAGATCGCTTCGCTCGACTGCTTCACGATCGCCGCAAGGCGCCGGCTCTTGGTCTCGCTCTCGCCGAGCGAGGCGATCAGGCTCTCGATGTTGTTCGCCATGTTGTTGAAGGCGTCCGCCGCAGCGCGTACCTCGGGTGCGCCGTCGGATTCCACGCGCACGGTGTGGTCACCCAGGCTGAAGTGGTTCGCGCTGACCGCAAGCATGCGCAGCGTGCCCAGGTTGCCGCGGAAGATGAGCCAGATGAACTGGAGCATGAGGAGCAGCGTCGCGACCACGATCTGGAGCTGGTGGACGAACTGCGCCCACAGCCGGTTGCTCGCCGGCACCGAGTTCATCTCGCTGTAAAGCTTGCCGTAGCTGGCGCCGCCGGATTCGACTTCGAGGCTCGCCTTGACGCGAGCGATGGGAACGACTTTGGTGAACCAATATGGCGCTTCGAGCTTGTCCTGGTCGTCCTTGCCGCGCAACTCGCGGCCGTTCTTGTCGGTCCAGGAGAGCTCGCCGATCTCGAGCTTGCGCGCCTGAGCGCGCAGGAGCTGCCCGATCGCGGCGTAGTCGCCGAGGATCGCCTGGTCCGCGACGAGCGGGGCCAGGAACCTCAGCGTCTCGTGGACTTCGCGCTCGTGCCGCGCCGAATGTTCCGAGGCGCCTTCGAGCACGAGCAGGTAGTTCTGTATGCCGCCGCCGACGAGGCTGGCGAAACCGACCGCAGCCATGAGCCGTGGTATGAGGCCCCACTTGGCCCAGATGGTCACGAAACGCGGTAGTTTCATCGGAGTTCTCCCCTCGCCGGTGTCGGTCAATTCGCTGACTTGACCAGCGTGCGCTTGTAGAAGGCGCGGTAGTTGTCGTAGTCGCTGTTGTTGGAATCGATGAAACCCAGGTTCTGCTTCATCTTCAGGAGGTCGGCGCCGGCCTGTATCACCTTGCGGCCTTCGGGGTCATTAATCATGTTGACGAGGGCAGCCTTTACCGCCGCGACCTTGTCGGCCGGGACTTTCGGACTCGCCATGATGCACAGGTCGTTGTAGACCTCGGAAGTCCACAGGACGCGATACTCGAAGCCTTCGCGGCGCGCGTAGCGGCCGATGACGGTATCGTTCATCCCGGCCGCGGCGAATCGGCCCACTTTGAGCTGGGCGAGACCCGCTTCCTGGTTGGGTGTGAAATGAGGCTTCACGTTTACTTTCGACTTGAGCAGCGCATCCATCGGCAGCCAGTACGACGCAAATGCATCGGGACTGGAGAACGCGACTTCCTTGCCGTCGAGCTCCTGCAGGCTCTTGATCGCCGAGCCCTGCGGCACGACGATGACCGCGCGTATGCCAGGTCCCGCGGGCCGCGCGATGACCTGGAAGCCGAGGCGGTCGCGTTCGGGCGTGAAGAAGTGATTGGTGAACAGGAAGTGGTAGGCGCCCTGTTCGGCGAGCGCGTTCGCATCTTTGGTGGTCTTGGCGAGCTTGAGCTCGAGCGGGACCCCGCTCATCTTGCTCACGTAGATGAGAATCGGGTTCCAGT
>CAZULX010000483.1:0-3948 GCA_964621335.1 uncultured Streptomycetaceae bacterium | reverse complement strand
CCGAAATTGCTCGACGACTCCTCGTAACGAATCGAGTGGTGCACGCGGTGCATGTCGGGCGTGACCACCACCCATCGCAGCCAGCGCTCGACCGATTGCGGCACGGAGGCGTTCGCGTGGTTGAACATGGCGGTTGCATTGAGCAGCACCTCGAAGACGAGGACGGCGATGGCAGGCGCGCCGATCGCCGCTACGACCGCGCACTTGATCGTCGTAGAGATCAGGATTTCCAGCGGATGGAAACGGAGGCCGGTCGTCACGTCGAAATCGAGATCGGCATGGTGCACGCGGTGCAGCCGCCACAGTGTGGGCACGGCATGAAACATCACGTGCTGAAGGTAAATTGCGAGGTCCAGCAGCACGACTGCGATCAGCGCCGCCAACCACGCAGGCGGCGCCCACGTATTGAGGAGCCCCCACCCCCCCACTTCGCCGGCGAGCGCGACCGCGACGGCAGCGCCCGGGGCGAGGATACGCAGGACCACGATATCGACGAGCAGCAGGCCGATGTTGTGCGGCCAGCGCGCGTGCCGTGTCAGTGAGCGGCTGCGCCGCGGCGCGAGCGCTTCCCACGAGGCGACCGCGCCGAAGACGCCGAGAAAGACCGCGAGGCGGATCACCGGCTCGAACTGGGCAATGGCTTGCGGGCTCACCCTGACCCACCCCTGACTCGCCGTATACTGGACACGCTCCGCCTTACCGTCGTATATTCAATAGATCGCTTGAATACTAGAACGAGGCTGCATTACATGTCAACCAACGCCAAGCGCGAGATCTTCGGCCACCTCGCCCGCATCGGAACCGCGCTCTCGAGCCCCATCCGCATCGAGCTTCTGGAGCTGCTCGCACAGATGGAGCGCAGCGTGGAGCAGCTCTCGGGTCTGACCGGCGCGACCGTGGCCAACACCTCCCAGCATCTGCAGAAACTGCGTCAGGCCGGGCTCGTCGTCGGGCGTAAAGAGGGGCAGTACGTGTTCTACGGCCTCGCAGGCGACGAGGTCGTGGGACTGTTATCCGGGCTCGGTCGCGTCGGTGAGGCGTACCTTGCCGAAATCGATCGCATAGTCAGGCTGTATCTGGCTCAAAAAGACGATCTCGAACCGGTACCGGCGGAGGAACTGCTGCGCCGGGCGCGCAAGGGCCTGGTTACCGTGCTCGACGTGCGCCCCCCGGAAGAATTCGCGGCCGGTCACCTCCCCGGTGCCTTGAACATTCCGATCCGCGAGCTTGAAAAGCGGTTGAGGGAGCTGCCGAAAGGCAAAGAGGTCGTCGCCTACTGCCGAGGACCGTATTGCCTGATGTCGTACGACGCGGTGGCCCTGCTCCGCAAGAAAGGCGTCCAGGCGCGCAGACTCGAAGCCGGATTGCCCGAGTGGAGACTTGCGGGTCTTCCGCTGGAGCACGCCTGAGCGAAGATGGGCATCGCGCCGATGCCGAGCCATCGGTGGAAACCGGGAGACGCGGGTTCTTCAAACGAGCGGGGATCGTGGCGTACGGCGTCGTTACGAGCACGACGCTCTCGGCGCTCGCGGTGCAAAGCGCATTCGCGAGCGACCGCGGCCGCAGCAACGGCCGCAAGGATCAGCGCGGGCGCAGCAGCCACTACGGCGACGTGCGGCCGACCGCCGATCAGGACGGCAACACGGTGCTCGCGCTTCCGGACGGCTTCAAGTACGTCACTTTCAGCAAGACCGGCGAGGCCTTCGCGCCCGGACTCGTCGTCGCGCGCAACCACGACGGCATGGCGTGCTTCGAAGGCCGCGGCAACATCGTCCGCCTCATCCGCAATCACGAAGTGCGCAACGCCCCCGGCGACTTCACCTTCGGCGTGAACGGCCCGGCCAACCTGCGTTACGACGCCAAAGGCACTGGCGGCTGCATGGCGCTCGACTTCGATACCAAGCGCAAGCGCCTGGTGCGTCAGTTCATCAGCATCGGCGGCACCATCGTCAACTGTTCAGGCGGCTGGTCGTATCGCAACACGGGCTGGCTCACCTGCGAGGAGTCGGTTGCCGGCATCAAGAACGGCTACGACAAGCCGCACGGTTACACCTTCCTGGTGCCCGCCTCGGCCGACAGCACCATTCCCGCCGTACCGCTGAAGGCGATGGGCCGCTTCGCCAAGGAAGCCGCGGTCGCGGACGATCGCGGCATCATCTATCAGACCGAGGACGCCGGCAACAACTCGGGCTTCTACCGCTTTACGCCCAACCGGCCCACCGACCTGCGCTCGGGCAAGCTGCAAATGCTCGCAGTAAAAGGCAACCCTGGCGCCACGCTGTTCCGGAACCAGATCGTGGGCACGCGGCTGCCGGTGCAGTGGGTGGACGTCGACACGCCCGATCCCGAGCTCGAAGCGGGCGCACCGAGCTGTTTCGCGCAGGGCCGCGCGCAGGGTGCCGCGGCGTTCAACCGCCTCGAAGGCATCTTCCGCGGTGAAGACGGAGACTCGATTTACTTCGTGTCGACGAGCGGCGGCAACGAGCGCGGC
Organism: uncultured Streptomycetaceae bacterium; assembly: GCA_964621335.1. Classification (GTDB taxonomy): domain Bacteria; phylum Pseudomonadota; class Gammaproteobacteria; order Burkholderiales; family SG8-41; genus JAQGMV01. The sequence continues at coordinate 1,457 of CAZULX010000483.1, read as the reverse complement.
CCGGACGGCAACGGCTACGGCCAGCTCTGGCGCTACATGCCCGCCGGCGCACAGACGCAGAAGGAGCACGAGCTCGTGCTGGTGTTCCAGTCGACTTCAGGCACCGTGCTCGAGTCTCCCGACAACCTGTGCATCACGCCGAACGGCAGCATCCTCTTCTGCGAAGACGATGCCGTCAGGGATGCGGACACCCATCCGCTCGCACCCGGACAGACGAACATCAATCGACTCGTGGGCCTGGGTCCCAAAGGCGAGGCTTTCACCTTCGCGGTGAACGTGCTGAACGCGAGCGAGCCTGCCGGCGCGTGCTTCAGTCCCGACGGCGAGATCCTGTTCGTCAATCTCTTCGGCGACGGCACGCCCGGCAGCGGCATGACGTGCGCGATCTGGGGCCCGTGGGAGCGTGGCCCGTTCTGATTTCTGGACGGCGCACGACAGCTCGCGTCTGACATCGAGTATCCTCCGTAATCGGCGCGCCGCCGCCGCACGCTTTACCTGCGGCCAACCCTGCCTTTTTCGCCAAGCACGAGGAGACACGATGGACAAGCCCGTAGACGGTATGAACCTGCCTTCGGAAGTCGGCAACCGCATCATAGACAAGCCCGAGCTGCCGCCGCAGGGAGTGAGCACCGATTCCGAGGTGTATACCGAAGTGGTCGCCGGCGAAATGCACCTGAAGCGCGGCACGATAGGCAAGTTCGAAGTCTTCAGCGACGAAGCGGCGCGCATCGGCGGCACCGACACTTACCCGTCGCCCATGTCCTACATGGCGATGGGCGTCGGCTTCTGACTGCTCACCCAGGTTGCGCGGTACGCGCACATGATGAAGATGACGGTGAAGAAGGCGAGCTGCAAAGTCCGTTTTCGCAAATTTCTCGGCGGCTCGGTCCTCAAAGGCACCGTCTACAACCGCTGGGACGGCGTCGACACCCATCTGTCGATCGAATGCGACGCCGCGCCCGATCGCATCGCGCACCTCCTGCGCAACGCGAAGGCCGGTTGCTTCGCCGAGGGCCTGATCACGCAGGCGGTCCCGCACGAGAGCACGCTCGAAGTGAACGGTAAACCTTTCGAGCTCGAAGGCGTTACCAAAGCGTAACCATCGAGCTATCGTGACCACCCACTCGGGAAAACCGATGCGCCGCGCGTTTCGCTGGGCGCTGTTCGCGTGCATGGCAGCGCTTTTCACCGCGGCGGGAATCAACGCGACGGCGACCAATTGGAGAGACGCCAGCCGCGAATCGGTAGGCCTTGCCCCGGATCCCGCGCTGGTGAAAGAGGCAATCGTCCAGGTCTACGGCGCGCGTGCGGTGGGCGCCAAGGGCTATTTCGGCGTGCACACCTGGATCGCGGTCAAACCGAGCAACGCACCGGGCTGGACCGTGTACGAGGTCATCGGCTGGCGGCTGCGCTGGGCCGAGAGCGTCGTCGCCGTGCGCAACAAAGCGCCCGATGCG
>CAZULX010000482.1:0-2728 GCA_964621335.1 uncultured Streptomycetaceae bacterium | reverse complement strand
GCGCTCTTCGACCGAAGTCTCCTCGCAGAAGACGATGCCGGCGCCGCCCATCGCGAACTTGCCCAGGTGCACCAGGTGAAAATCGGTGGGCCCGCCGTGCTCGGAGGCGTACTGGCACATCGGCGAGACGACCACGCGGTTCCGCGCGACGAGGCTCCGCAACGCGATCGGCGTGAAGAGCAAAGGCCGCTCCGGCAAGCTCGTCACGAGCGCACGTCCCCGGCGACGGTTCGCGCCGTGTCGCCATCGGCGGCGGGCCGGGACCGGCCGTAGCCGCCGCCGCCCGCGGTTTCCATGACGACGCGATCGCCTTTCCGGAGCACCCAGTGATCGGCCGGATCGATCGGCTTTCCGTTGAGCAAAAGAGCCCCCACCGTGCCCGCGCCGCCGCCGAAGACGCCTTTGGGCGCCGAGCGAAACCGCGTCATGATCATCGATGCCATCATCGGCGTGTCCGAGACCACTTCGATCTCGAAGCGGAGCCCGTCGCCACCGCGATGCGCGCCCGATCCGCCGCTGCCGCGGCGGATGCTGCGCTCGATCACGCGCACGGGCGCCATCTGCTCGAGAACTTCGATCGGCGTATTCGAGAGGTTCGACGGAAACGACAGCATCGTGTAGCCGTCGCGGGACCGGGTGGCGCCCTGTCCGGCGTTCATGAAGTTGACGGCCGCGTACGGCCGTCCGCCGTGCTCTCCGGTGACGGTGATCGAGGAGTTCGACGAGCCTTCCGCCATCGAGCGCTCGGGCAGCGCTTCCGCGAGCGCCATCATGATCGCGGGCACCATCATGTGACCGATCATGCCGCGCCCGCCGCTCGCCGCGGGATAGCGCGGATTGAATATGGAGCCGAGCGGCGCCGAGGTCGTTATAGGCGTGAAACTGCCTTCGTTGTTCGGTACGTCGGGGCACAGCAGCGCTTTGACCGCGAACGCCGAGTACGCGAAGGTGTAGATGGGCACGACGTTGACGGCGCGCGGCACCTGCGCGCTGGAGCCGGTGTAATCGATCGCGAGCCGGTCGCCTTTCACGGTGACCGCGCAGTTGATCAGGATCGGCTCTTCGAATCCGTCGTGCGAGGTCTGCGCGCGATAAACGCCGTCGGCGACCGCGCGGATGCTTTTCCTCATCGCCGCCTCGGAGCGGCGGCGGATCTCGGCGCCGAGCGCTTCGAGATCGGTGTCGCGCAGCATCGGCTGCAGGCGCTCTTCGAGCATCTTGCAGGCCGCGACCTGCGCCCAGATGTCGCCGAGCGTCTGCTCGGGCACGCGCACGTTCTGCCCGATGATGTCGAGCACGTTCTGATCGGGCTTGCCGGCAGCGATCAGCTTCAGCATCGGAATCTGCAGCCCCTCCTCGTAGATATCGCGTATGCCTGCGTTGCGGATGCGCCCACCGATGTCGGGCATGTGGCTCACGACAGCGGCGAATGCGGCGATCTTCCCCTTGTGGAAAATCGGCATCGCGACGTTCACGTCGTGTATGTGCCCGGTGCCCATCCAGGGATCGTTGGTGATCATCACGTCGCCGGGCTTCAACGTCGGCGCCGGAAACTTCAGCAGGAAATGCTTGACGGTCGCCGGCAGCGTGCCGATGAACGAGGGAATCGAGAGCACCGACTGCGCGAGCGAGCGGCCGCGGGCATCGGTCAGCACCACTGCGAAATCGTTCGCTTCGCGCACCAGGACCGAAAAGGACGTGCGCACGAAAGCGGCTGACGCCTCGTCGACCATGCTGACGAGCCGCTTCCACTGGATCTCGAGCGATACGGGGTCCAAAGCGGTGCGCTTCATTCGAACTCCCTGATTGCGACCGACACCGTGTAATCGGAGAGGATTTTCACCTGAGCCTCGACCGGAACCACGAGCGTCGACTCGCGCTCCTCGAGTATCAGGGGGCCCGCGAGCCGGGTGCCGGGCGTGAGCGAGTAGCGGTCGTAGACGGGGACCGCCTGGAACCTGCGCTTCATCGGCAGATAGATTTCACGCTTTCCGCGCATGAGCGCTTTGCCGCTCACCCGCTCGTCGCCCCACGCAAAGCGGTGGCTTTCGACCGGAGAGCGTCCCGTGAGGCGCCATGTGACGACCTGCGGCGCCGCATTGGGAACCAGATGACCGTAGAGCTTGCGGTAGTTGCGCTCGAACTCAGCAACCAGTGTGGCCGCGAGCGCGGGGCTCACTTTGCGCCAGGGCAGCGTCACCGACACGTTGTGGCCCTGTCCGGCATAGCGCATTTCCGCGCCTATCCACCACCGGAGCGCGCCCGCGCGAGCCCCGGCTTCCTTGAGCTCCCGGTCGGCGTCGCTGCGCATTTCGGAAAACGCACGCGAGGTTTTGGTCCAGTCGATTTCCGTCACCAGGGCCGGATTGGACCAAGAGCGGTCGACGCGCGCGGGCGCCGCGAGCAGTCCCAGGCACGAGCCCGCGCCCGCCGCGATCGTCGCGAGCACGCGCGGGATGCGGAGCTTCCGCGCGACTTCGACCACGTGCACCGGGCCCGCGCCTCCCGTGGCTACCATCGCGAACTCGCGCGGGTCGTGTCCTTTCTCCGCGATGTGGATGCGCGCGGCCGCGGCCATGTTTTCGTTGACGATGTTGCAGATGCCCCACGCGACCTGCGTGGGCGTGAGCTCGAGTCCGGCCGCAAGGCGCGCGAGAGCGGCTTCTGCAAGATCGCGCCTGAGCTTCATCGCGCCGCCGAGGAAGTTCTCGGGATTGAGATAGCCCAG
>CAZULX010000481.1:0-3581 GCA_964621335.1 uncultured Streptomycetaceae bacterium | reverse complement strand
AGCCGACGACGTCGCCCTGCAGGTTGAGGACCCGCCCGCCGGAGTTGCCCGGCGTCACCGCGACGTCGGACTGGAACAACGGAACGAAGGTCTCGTCCAGGAGCGACCGCCCATTCGCGCTCACGATGCCCGCCGTGATGGTGTTGACGAAACCGAACGGCGAGCCGATCGCCGCGACCCAGTCGCCGACTTTGAGTTTTTCGGAGTTGCCGGGCGTCACCGTCGGCAGTCCGCTCGCGTCGACCTTGAGCAGCGCGACGTCGGTGCGGGTGTCGACGCCGACGATCTTCCCTTTGAACTCGCGCGCGTCGGCGAGCCTCACCACGACTTCTTCGGAATCGGCAACGACGTGCGCGTTGGTGAGGATGTAGCCGTCCGCGCTGATGATGAATCCCGAGCCTATGCCCTGCCCGCGCGGCTCCGGGCCTTCGGGTTGCTGCGGCATGAAGCGGCGGAAGAAATCGAACAGCGGGTCGTCGGGCAGCTCGAGCCCGCCGCCCGCGCGGAGCCTGCGCGTCGTCACGACGTTGACCACGGCGGGGCCCTGGCGCTCGACCAGAACCGTGAAATCGGGAAGTCCACTCGCCTGCGCGCGCGGCGTTGCCGCCGCGTTCGGCTGCGGCTGCTGTCCCGCTGGAGCCGCGGAGGGCAGAGCGCCCGGCTCCGCCGGTGGCACCGCAACGCCGGCGCCGGGCCGGTTTTCGCCGCACGCGGCAAGCGCTGCAATCAGCAACAGGAACGCGGCGCGGCCGATCATCGATCGTGCAATGGCGGCAAGGGGGCTCTCGGAGGGCACTCGTAAGCTCGCTGGAGACGTGTTGTGAGCGGCTTGTGCAAGGCGTGTGCCGCGGCGTACGCGACAAGGGCCGGCACCTGCCGGCCCTTGGTTACGGGATGCTGCCGGGTTCAGCCGCCTGCGGGCTTCGCCGTCGAGCTCGAGCTCGTGCCTTGTCCGGCGAGGCCGCTCGGGCTGCCGGGCCCGCGCGAGGCGGTCGCGGCGTCAGCCGCGTCCCGCGGGCGGCCGCCGGTGCTCCCCGTGTTGCTGCCCGACCTGGCGCCGGTGCCGCTGTCCGGTTCGCCACCCTGGGGTCCCTGCGTCACGCGAACGCGGTTCTCGACGTCGTTTACGCCCGGGCACGCACCCGCGATGTCTTCGATCCCGTGCTTCATGCGGCGCTCGGGCACCGTGCCTTCGAGCGTCACTTTTCCGCCGCTCACTTCTACCGTCACCTCGCTCGAGTCGATGTGAGCGCTGTGGATCAGGTGCTCGCAGATATCTTCCCGGATGCGCTCGTCGGAGCGCTGATAGCCTTTTGGCCCCCGGCGCGGCGGGCGGGTGTGCGGGACTGCGCCGCTCTGCCCCCAGTCGCCTTGCGAAGCATAACCGCCTCCCTGTGACCCGTAGCCACCGCCGCCCTGTGAGCCGTAGCCCCCGCCGCTTTGTGAACCGTAGCCGCCGCCCTGCGAGCCGTATCCGCCGTGCGAGGCGTAGCTCGATTGCGATCCATAACCGCCGCCCTGCGAGCCGTATCCGCCGTAACCGCCTTGGGAGCCATAACCGCCTTGCGAGCCGTAACCGCCCGGGGTGCCGTAATAGCCGCTTTGCAGGCTTTCACCGCTCGACTGGCCGCCGTAGCCGTGAGTGCCATAGCCCGTACTGCCTTGAGCGTAGCGGCCGCCCTGGCTGTAGCCGCCCTGACCCTGCGAGCCGCTGTGCGAACCATAGCCGCCACCGCCGTAGCTTCCGCCTTCCGGCGTATGCGCCTGGGCATAACCCCGGTGCTCGCTGCCGAAAGTGCCGGCGCCGGTGTAGCTTCCGCTCTGGGCGCCGCTCGGCGTGCCACCGGCCGGGCCGTAGCCGCCTTTGCCCTGCCAGCTTCCGCGATCCTGCGAGCCGTATCCGCTCCGTCCGCTTTCCCAATCCGACCGAACCTGACCGTAGGAATCGGATGAGTCGCGACTGGACTGCCAGGGGTCGTCCTGACGGTTCTCCGCCGAATCGTGCTCGTGATGGCCCCACTGGGATTGGTATCGATTCGCCATTTCGGTGCTCCTTTTCCGTGAATTGCACTTTTTCTGTGCAAGTCGCGTGCGCGCGGGCGAAAAAAAGCCGGGGATAAACCCCGGCGTTGACTCACCAGAAATGATGGTGTTTACCGACTCTCGCTCACCCCTCCTCCCAGAGGGTGTCGCGCCGGTCTGCTGGCGATAATTTACGCGCCGCCTCGCACACCGTGGAGCAAACTTTACCACGGCTTGCCGTATGTTCTTCCGGATTTTTCGTGTGCCGACGGCGAGTGAAATCGCAACCGGCGGGCGTGCCCATTAAAAAACAATGACGAAGCGGCGCCCCTCGTCGCGCTCGCGCAACAGCGCAACCATGTGGCATGGCCTTTGCTATTTCGCACCCGGCATGGATCGACAGGAGGCGGCATGAACATGATGAGCGCACCGCTGCTGGCATCTGAGCAAAGCGATTCGCAAGCCGTCAAACAGTGGGCGGCGGAAGATTTCGCCATCACGATCGGCCTCTTGCGCGAGTGCCCTTACCACGGCCAGCCTTTCAAGTCCCCCACCCATCGCTCGGCGAGCAAGGCGCTCGCGACCGGCCTCATCGACCCGTTCGACCCCAACGTCCAGATTTTCAACGGTGACACCCGCGAGTTACTGGAGGCCGTCGAACGCGTCGCGCACCACTACGGCGAACGCTGCCAGTATTGCGTAGCGTCTGATCAGGAAGTATTCGACTAACCGCTGTCTGGGCAACACGCGGCGCCACGATGCTGGCGCCGCCGCCGCTCGGGTCTGCGCCACCGGCGAGACCCGGGGATCGGTCCTTCTAATAACTGCGTTTCGGCAGGGCGCCGTCGCTCGGGGCGTAGAGCCTGCCCGCTTCTGCGGGCTGCGGGCTCTCGCGCGGCGGCGTGGGAATCACGACCGTGCCGCCCGACTGGACAGGCGCCGGGACGCGCGCCTGCTCCGCCGGGGTGACCGTAATGGTGCCGGTAGAAGCGGGGGGCGGCGGAATGCGTTTGACCGACTTCGCGCCGCGCTCGGGACTCTCGCCATAGCGCACGCTGCCGTCCGGCATCCCCGAGCGGTACATGTCTTCAGCAGCGATCGCGGCCGGCGCAGCCAGCGCCAAGGCGAGGACCAGCGGAGAAATCGCGGATTTCATTTTGACCCTTGTTTCGCATCACGTGAGTGCACCCCGGTTCAACGCATGTTTTCGATCCGGGGTGTACTGATGGAACCGATGATACGGCGAAGGAAGTCGGGCCCGCAACGATGAATCGCACGGCGGCACCGACCAAGGATGCTCTAAAGCGGAGCACTTCGGCCAAGCGCGTGCGCGGGTTTCGGGAACGTAAGCGCGCGCAGGGCGTTCGGCTCGTGTCAGTCTATCTCCCAGAACGGACGTTGATGCAAATGCGCGAGCTTGCCCAGCGATTCAACATAAGCCGAAAAGACGTGCTCATCCTCTCCTGCATCCACGACGTCTGGAAGCGCGTTACTGGTAACACTCGGTGAATGCGCGGCGTTGCGCCCTGTAGTCTCACAGGCAGCCGCAAACAGGATGT
>CAZULX010000480.1:0-8736 GCA_964621335.1 uncultured Streptomycetaceae bacterium | reverse complement strand
ACCTCGCGGAGTCGATCCGCATGCATCCCGACCAGGAGACGCTCAAGGCGATGATGTACGAAGCCGGGTTCGACGACGTCGACTACTTCAACCTGAGCGCCGGAATAATCGCCCTGCACAGAGGTGTTAAGTACTGACCGGCAACCCGGTGACGGCAACGGCAAGCGGTGAGGATCAAGACCCCAGGATGAACGTGCCCGGATTCGCGCAGCTCTGCAGCGCGGGCGCGCTCGCCTGCAGCCTGCTCGCGGGATGCGCCTACCCGCCGCCGCAGCCGCCTCCTCCGGGCGTAGCCGGCATTCCCGCCCCGGCCGTGCGGCAGGGCGAATTCTGGGAATACGCCGTGCGCGACGGATACAACGGAGAACCACGCGGCCTGTATCGCCATACCGTGAGCCGCGTCGATCCCGATCGCATCGTCGTCGACGTCACTCGCGACGGAGAGCGCATCGCCACGCACCTCTACGCGCCCGGCTGGAAAGGGCTCGAGCATCCGCTGCGCAACCTTCCGCGCCTGCGCTACAACCCGCCGTATCCGGCTTATGTCTTCCCTCTGTACCCGGGTCAGACCTGGCGCGTCGCCGTGAACTCGACCGATCCGGTGAGCGGCAGCACGTTCAGCACGCACGTGCACGCGAACGTCGGCGGATGGCGCCGCATCAAGGTGCCTGCGGGTGAATTCGACGCGATCGAAGTGCGGCGCTACGTTTACGCGGGCAATGCCGAGTTCTTCAAGCTGCAGGAAGAGATCGTCGAAACGGACTGGTACGCGCCGGCGGTGGGCAACGCCATCGTGAGCCAGGGCACCTCCAGCCACATCGATACCTCGCGTAGCGGCGGCGGCCGCAACGACCCGCCGTTGCGCGTGCGCGGCGACTGGCTGATCGCGGAGCTCGTGCGCCATTCGGCGCCCTAGCGCTGTATTCGGATAAAGGAGCACTTCCATGAAGCCTATGCTTTCAGCTCTGGTGCTGTGCGCATCGCTCGCGGGCTGCGCGAGCGATTCGATGTACGTGCCGAAAGACGCTCCCGCCTCGGTCGTCCCCGCGCAGGTGAAAGTCGGCGAGTACTGGGAGTACGCGGTGCGCGACGCTTACACCGGCTTCGACCGCGGACTCCTCCGCTACGCGGTGAGCGCCGCCGACGGGAATCGCATCGTCGTCGACGTGACGCGCGACGGGGAGCGCGTGGACTCGTTCGTCTATTCGCCGGGATGGAACGGGATCGAGCACCCCCTCACCAACCTGCAGCGCTTCCATTACCAGCCGGCATTCCCCGCCTATGCCTATCCGCTCCAGCCGGGGCGGAGCTGGTACACCGTGGTGAACGCCACCGATCCGGTCACGCGCCGGACCAACCGCGTCCATACCCGCGGCAAAGTCGTCGGCTGGGAGCGCATCAAGGTGCCCGCAGGCGAATTCGACGCGCTGAAGATCCAGCGCTACGTCTATGCCGGCAACCAGGACGCCTGGCGCACCCAGGAAACGATAGCCGAAACCGACTGGTACGTGCCCGCGCTCGGCAGGTCGATCCGCAGCCAGGGCTCCTCGGAGCACTTCGACACCTCGTACGGGGGTGGCGACGAGGGCGGAGAGTACCCCCAGCGCATCCGTGGAGACTGGCTGATCGCGGAGCTGGTGCGCTACTCCCGTTGATGGCCCTTTCCGTCGTACCGCGCCCTGCCGGGTGGGCTTTCGGTTGCCGCCCTTGCGAGACGCCGCACGGCTATAATCAGACCGATTCCACCGAAGGAGATCCGCATGCGTAAATTACTCGGCGTCGCCGTCGCTTTGATCGGTCTCACCCTGATCGCCGTCGATGCCGACGCGCGCAGGATGGGTGGCTCGAGAAGTATCGGCAAGCAGCGCGACGTCAGCCCGAACCAGGCGACGCCCCGCGCGCCTGCGCAGCAACAGGCCGCCCCCAACACGCCCATGCAAAAGCAGGCCGCACCCGCAGGCGCCGCGGCGCAGCCCCAGTCCGGAATGAGCCGCTGGCTGGGGCCTCTCGCCGGCCTCGCGCTCGGCGCCGGCCTCGCCGCGCTGTTCTTCAATAACGGCCTCGGTGGCGCGCTACTCGGCATATTGCTCCTCGCGGCGCTGGTATTCGGCGCGGTCCTCCTCTTCCGGATGATCCGCGGAGGACGCCCGTCGCAGGCCCCGCTGCGCTACGCCGGCGCGACTTCGTACGGCGGCGGCAGCCCGGGACCCACGCCCGCACCGGCACCGGCACCGCTCGGAGGATCGCCCGCGCCGCATTCGGTCGCCGCGGCGACGATGCAGTCCCCGGCAGTCCCCGCAGCGCAGCAGTGGCCGGCGGATTTCGACGCCGAGCAGTTTCTGCGCCACGCGAGGATGAATTTCGTGAATCTGCAGGCTGCGCACGACCGGCACGACCTCACCTCGATCCGCGACTTCCTGACGCCTGATCTCTATACGGAAATCGAGGCCGAGGTTCGCGCTGCCGGCGATGCGCCGCAGAAAACCGAAGTGGTGACCCTCAATGCCGACGTGCTCGACGTGACGACCGAGAGCGGGCTCTACGTCGTGAGCGTGCGCTTCTCGGGGCTGATCCGCGAGGAGGCGGGTGCGGAAGCCCAGCCGTTCAGCGAAGTGTGGCATCTCGAGAAACCGGTCACCGGCCGCTCGGGCTGGCTCGTCTCCGGCATACAGCAGGCTTAGCGCTTTTATACGCGCCGGAACCCGGGCCTCTCGCGCCCGGGTTTTTGTATGTAGATTTCCCCTGGCGGCGAAAAACCGCCTAAGCGCGCCTTTGCGCCCGGAGCGCAGCGAAGGAGCGGCGTACATTTATGTTCGAACCCCTGGCCCTACCGGCGATCAATCGCCTGCTGCGCGCCGACACGTGGGCGCTCGACCGACTGCGCGCGCACGCGGGCAAGACCGTGCTGCTCGCGTGCCCGCCGTTCGAGGCTAAGCTCACGGTGCTCGAGACGGGCGAGCTCGAGCCTGCAGCGCGCGAAACACCGCCGCAGGTGACGATCACCACGACGCCGGGGGTGCTGCTGCGTCTCGCCGCGCGTGACGAGACCGCGTGGGGCGCCGCCGAGGTTGCCGGCGACGTGGAGTTTGCGGCCGCGATCGACTACGTGCGCCGCAACCTCGCGTGGGATTACGAGGAGGATCTCAGCCACCTCTTCGGGGACATCGCCGCACATCGCATCGGCAACGCGGTGCGCACCCTCGACGGCTGGGGGCGCGCTGCGCTCACGAACGTCGCCGCGAGCTTCGCGGAGTATGCGACGTACGAACGCCCCCTCGTCGCAGCCGCTCCCGCCGTGGAGGCCCACAACCGCGAAGTCGACGAGGTGCGAGACCAGGTCGCGAGGCTCGAGAAGCGCATCGAGCTCCTGCGGCGGCGCCTCGCCGCCGGCGATGCGAAGAACGGTGACCCGGGTGGTTGACCGTCGAGCCTGCCGCGTGGGCGCCGCGCCCGCCAGCCGTCGCACGTCGCCCGTCACCCGCTAGCAAGGCGATGCGCGTCTTCAGGTTGTTGCGGATCATTTCGGTCGGCGTGCGCTACGGCCTCTACGAGATCGCCCTCGATCACGAGCGGGCGCGCGGTGTCCGCAGGCTGCTCCCCGACATTTTTCGGCGCCGGTACAGCGCTCCTCGCGCTGTCAGGCTGCGTCTGGCGCTCGAAGCGCTCGGGCCGATATTCGTCAAGTTCGGCCAGGTGCTGTCGACGCGGCGCGATCTGCTCCCGACCGACATCGCGGACGAGCTGGCGAAGCTGCAGGACGACGTGCCGCCGTTCCCGGTGGAAGAAGCGATTGCGACGCTGGAGCGGGTCTATGCGCGCCCGGTCGACGAAGTCTTTCTGCGCTTCGAGCGCGAGCCCGAAGCGAGCGCCTCGGTGGCGCAGGTCCATCTCGCGCAGCTTCCGAACGGCACTGAAGTCGCGGTCAAAATCCTGCGGCCGGCGATCGCGAGCGTCATCGCCAACGACCTTGCGCTGATGCGCACGGTCGCGACGCTGATCGAGCATCTCTGGGCCGACGGGCGGCGGCTGCGGCCGCACGCGGTCATCGCGGAATTCGAAAAACACCTCGGGAACGAGCTCGACCTCATGCGCGAAGCCGCCAACGCGAGCCTGTTGAGGCGCAACTTCGAAGGATCGCCGCTGCTGCTGGTCCCGGAAGTTTACTGGGACTACTGCGCCGAAGAAGTGATGGTGATGCAGCGCATGCACGGCACGCCGGTCAACCAGGTCGAAGCCCTGCGCGAGCAGGGCATCGACATCCAGCGGCTCGCCCGCGCGGGCGTGGAGATTTTTTTCACACAGGTCTTTCGCCACGGTTTCTTCCACGCCGACATGCACCCGGGCAACATTCTCGTGTCTGCGGAAGGCCGCTACGTCGCGCTCGACTTCGGCATCATGGGAACGCTCAACGAGTCGGATAAGCACTACCTCGCGCAGAACTTCCTCGGTTTCTTCCGCCGCGATTACCACCGCGTCGCGGTGGCGCACATCGAATCGGGCTGGGCGCCGCCGCACACGCCCATCGACGAGTTCGAAACGGCGATCCGCGCCGTGTGCGAACCGGTGTTCGACCGGCCGATCAAGGAGATTTCCTTCGGCCGCGTGCTGCTGCGCCTTTTCCAGACCTCGCGGCGCTTCAACATCGAGGTGCAGCCCCAGCTCGTACTGCTGCAGAAGACGCTGCTCAACATCGAGGGCCTGGGCCGCCAGCTCGACCCCGATCTCGACCTGTGGGTGACCGCGAAGCCCTTTCTCGAGCGCTGGATGTCCGAGCAGATCGGCTGGCGCGGCCTCGCGCGGCGCATACGCGAGGAAGCGCCGGCGTGGGCGATCGCGATGCCGCAGCTCCCGCGCCTGATGCACCAGGCGCTCGCCCAGCTCTCCGCACCGCAGAGCTCCGCGGCGCAAGCCGCGCTGCTGCGCGAGCGCCGCCGGACGAACCGGCTGCTCGCGCTGATCGCGGTGTTGCTGGCGGCACTCGCTTCGGCGGTCGTCACGTTTCACGTCGTATAATTCGCCGTTTTGCGGCGGCCGCCGCTTCGACCTTACGCCTGACATGTCCTCGAATCTGATCTGGTTCGTTGCGATCTACCTCGGCGTCTCGATCGCCATCGGCCTCGTCGCCGCGCTGCGCGTTCACAACGCGCGCGATTACATCACCGCGGGCCGGCGCCTGCCCCTATACGTCGTGATCGCGGCGGTCTTCGCGACGTGGTTCGGCGCCGAGACCGTTCTCGGCATCTCGGCGACTTTCGTGCGCGAAGGGCTTTCCGGCCTCGTTTCCGATCCTTTCGGTGCGTCGCTCTGCCTTGTGCTCGTGGGACTCTTTTTCGCGCGGCCGCTCTACCGCATGAACCTCCTCACGATCGGGGATTTCTACCGCCGCCGTTACGACCGGCCGGTGGAGCTCATCGCGAGCATTTGCATCGCGCTCTCGTATCTCGGCTGGGTATCTGCGCAGATCACGGCGCTCGGACTCGTGTTCGACGTGCTCTCCGAAGGCGCCATCACGCGCGAATGGGGCATGGTCATCGGCGCGAGCGTCGTTCTTCTCTACACGCTCTTCGGCGGCATGTGGTCGGTCGCCGTCACGACGTTCGTGCAGATGATAGTGATCGTGCTCGGGCTTATTTACATCGCCTGGCTGGTGAGCGACATGACGGGCGGCGTCGGACCGGTCGTCGCGCATGCCGCCGCCAGCGGCAAGCTCGAGTTCTGGCCGAGCTTCACGCCCGCCGAGCTGATCGCTTTCACCGCGGCGCTGGTGACGATGGGGCTGGGGTCGATCCCGCAGCAGGACGTGTTCCAGCGCGTGAATGCCTCGAAAACCGAAACCACCGCGGTGGTCGGCACCATCGTCGGCGGTGTCGCCTACTTCCTGTTCGCCGCGGTGCCGCTTTTCCTGGTGTACGCCGCGACGCTGGTCGATCCGAAAATGGTCGCCGGTCTGATCGAGAAGGATTCGCAGCTCATCCTGCCGACTTTCATCGCGGGCCACCTGCCGCTCGGCGCACAGATCGTCTTCTACGGCGCGTTGCTCTCGGTCATCATGAGCACCGCGAGCGGCACGCTGCTCGCGCCTTCGGTGACCATCGCCGAGAACGTGCTGAAGGGGAGCCGGCAGATGACCGACCGGAACTTCCTCCGGATGACACGCGTCGTGGTCGTGTGCTTCGCCGTTCTCGTCACCGCGTATTCGCTGTATTCGGACGCGACCATCCACAAGATGGTGGAGAACGCCTACAAGGTGACGCTGGTAGCGGCGTTCGTGCCGCTCGCGGCGGGACTTTACTGGCGCCGTGCGACCACACAGGGCGCGCTGGCGGCCTCGGTCGGCGGACTGGTAGTGTGGACAACCATGGAGCTCGCGGCCCCCTCCGCGATTCTGCCGCCGCAATTCGCAGGGTTGATCGCGGCGATCGGCGGCATGGTCTTCGGCTCATTGCTACCGCAATGGTATGGCCTCCGACCCGCCGACGAAGGCGCGCGGTGAAACGAACAGAGGGAAACCAAGGTTTCCCTCCGTAACCTCCTTTCCTTTGGGCGATCTGGCGATCGCCCCGATGCCTCGGGTCTCTGGACGTCCTTCCGGTGAAAACCGGAATCCATTTTGACGTTCGACCGTCGCAGCGTCAGTCCCGAGAATCAGCGTCCGGCCCGTTTGGCGGCGCCGGCGATTCGGGATCTCGCGCGTACAGCTCTATCGCGCGGAATAAGAGCGACAGGCCGATCCAGCCGGCGAGGATAACGATCGGCACTGCAAGCACCAGCGGCCACACGATGCCGACCGCCATGAGCGCGATCAGCGCCGCGCCGCTGCCGGCCATCATGCCGGCCTCGGTGCGTCCGAGGACGCGGCGGTTGGCGATCGCGGCGCCGACCGTATGCCCGAGGCGCAGCGCGCCTGCGGCCGCGCGCACCGCGCTCCCCGTCCCGCGCCCCGACCTGCGCCGGCGCTGGCCCGCGACTCGCATCCGCCTGCGGGTGTCGAGGACGATCTCGGTCGCGTTGACGAGATCCGCCTCGTACATCGCAGCCATCTGCTGCGCGATCCCGGTGTCCTCGATCGCCACGTCGAGCTCGTAATTGCCGATCCAGCTCGCGAGATTCAGGTTCGTCGATCCGACGCGCGCCCAGCGCCCGTCGGCCACCGCAGTCTTCGCGTGCAGCATGGTCCCGTTCCACTCGAACACGCGTATCCCCGCTTCGAGCAGCACCCTGTACCCCGATCGCGAGACGCGCGAAACCCACGGCACGTCGCTCGTGCCGGGGACGAGCAGTCTCACGTCGACGCCGTCGAGCGCGGCCGCGCGCAATGCCTGCACGTACGGCGCGACGCCGAGGAAATAGGCGTCCGTGAGCCACAGCGTGCGGGTGGCCATCGCCGCGATCAACTGGTCGAGGCGGTACATCCCGGCGAGCGACGGTATCGTGGCCAGCACGCGCAGCGTCACTTCCCCCGCAGCGGACATGTTCGACACCGGCGTCAGCTCTTCCTGAGGGAGCGGCGCGCCGGTCGCCGCCCACACCTGCGCGAAAGCCTCCTCGAAATCGGCGACCGCGGGCCCGCGCACTTCGATTCCCGTGTCGCGCCAGGGCTCCAGCCCGCGTGCGGGGTCGCCCACCCATTTGCCGCTCACGCACAGGCCGCTCACGAAACCCACTTCGCCGTCGATCGCAATCAACTTGCGGTGGTCGCGCGTAAGCCATCCCAAAGGGCTGTCGAGGCGCAGCGGATTGAAGCACCGCACCGTGCCGCCCGCTTCGACGAGCGGCCGCCAGAGTGACGAGCGCGCAATGCCCAGATCGCCGAACCAGTCGTGTATCGCATAGACGCGGACGCCCGCGCGTGCGCGCGCGGCGAGCGCGGCGACGAACTGCCTGCCGATCTCGTCCTCCGCGACGATGTAGTGCTCGAAGAATATCGTGCGCCGCGCAGCCGCGATCGCGCCCAGCCAAGCAGGGAAGTTTTCCGCCGCGTCCTTGAGCACGCGCACGCTGTTGCCGCCCACGAGGGGCGCTCCTGCGGCGCGGGAGAAAGCCTGCTCTGCGAGTATGCGCAGGGGCGTGGTGACCGCGCGCCTGCGCGTAAGTGTCTGAGGAGCGTTCAAATCACATCAGCACGATGTCGAAATGATCGAGTGTACGATCAAACATTTATACAAACCATTCACTTGCGTTTTATTTCCGGTTCGCACATCGTTGCAGCTACCCGTCTAGCTACCCACAGAACGCGAGCTTTCGCGAGACGACATCCGACGCATTGGGACCGTCCTTTAGCACTTTACGCCTTTAACGAGCTTGCCGATCCGGCGCAATTGCCCGGCATCTGCGGAAACAATTTGATCGCGTTGTTCGGCCATCTCTCTCCGGAGGAACTGCAGAAACCCGAGTATCACCGGGTCGGCATCCTCATTCCTAGAACGACGGCGGCCACGCGCTTTGGCCGAGAGCAACACCTGCCCATCGACCAACACTGTGACGCGTACGTCGCCGCTGAACTCTGGATGCGCCTTGAAGAAACCGGCATCTATCACCACACCTTTGAAGTTACCGACGCGAGTGACCTTGCCGGCATACTGCTCTGGGCGCCGTTCGATGGTTTTGCTCATAGTACAAATATTCCCAGTGTCCGTAAGCACGGTCCGAACAGCTATTGATTCACCGTGAGATTCAGGCTGCTATGACGTGCCGGTTCGTCATGAGCTTTTCCGTGCCACAATTCGGCCATGAGTT
>CAZULX010000479.1:0-13286 GCA_964621335.1 uncultured Streptomycetaceae bacterium | reverse complement strand
CTCGACGAGGACGCATTCATACGCTACGGGAACGAAATGCTCGACGGCGTCGCCGTTTTCTGGGACGGCCTCGAAGCGCAGCGTATTACGCTGCAGTAGCAGCGTGAAAGGTACGCCGCTCCTTCGCTGCGCTCCGGGCGTCACGGCGCGCCCAGGTGGAGATGGATGTCCTCCTTCGGTATGTCGGCGAGCTTCCTGCCGCCTTCATAGACGGCGCAATTGATCAGCATCGTGCTCCTCCCAGCCGGCGATGATACGCTTCAGACCCTATGCTTTTCAGGAAACGCCCAGCGGTAAGAAGCCCGGCGAAAGTGGACGCCACGCTGCCGGTCGAGTACCCGCTCGAAGTGGAAGCGAGGTTGAACGCGATGCACGCGCGGGCACCCGTGCGCGCGCATCTCGAGATTCTCCACGGGGACTTGCGCATAGGCGACGAGCGCTACACCGACGTGTACTTCAGCTGTCTCGAAAAGACGGGGACCGCGCTCACGCCTTTCAACGTCTTTCAGCGCTTCCAGACCCGGCACGACCTCCTGCGGTACTTTTTCGCGACGCTCGCGCTTCCCGGAGCGCGCGTCGAGTGCGGCTCATACCGCGGGGCGACCGCGCTCCTGCTGTGTCACGCGTGGCGCAGCGTGGACGCGGCGTTTCGCGGCCGCGGGCTGCACCTCGTCGACAGCTTCACCGGCACGAGCGCGTCGACGCCGGGCGATCTCATCCCGGTGCACGACGGTGCCGGCGCGCGCATGGAAGCGTTCTTCCCCGCGGGTAAAAGCGACGTGACGCCCGAGCTCGTGCGCGGGTTTTTCGGGGATTTCCCCGAGGTGGCGATACACGGCGGCTGGGTCCCGGAGGTCTTCGAGAGCATCGGGGAGGCGCGCTACGCCCTGGTGCACGTCGATCTCACGCTCTATGAAGCCACGCTCGGGGCGCTGGAATTCTTCCATCCGAGACTCACCGAAGGCGGCGCGATCCTGTGTGACGGCTCGCTTTTCTGTCCCGGCGTGGAGAAAGCGGTCGAGCGTTTTTCGGCGGCGCACGGCGCGCCTTACGTCGTTCTCGGCCATCGCCAGTACGTGTTTCTGAAGTCCTCCGCGCCTCTTTAGCCCTCGCCTTTGAAGAGCGCGGCGGTCCTGCGCCGCAGACCCGACAGCATGTCCGCGGCGGCCGCGGAGGGTTCGACCGGGCGCGGCGGGTAGCTGTCGAGAAGGTGCTCGGCCTTGATGGCGGCCGCCCACATCGCGTGTTCGATCTCCGGTGCTTCCGCTCCCGGGTATGACGCGGCGACTTGCGGCGGCAAGCGCTTGAGCGTTCTCAGCGCGCCGGCATGCAGGTGCTCCACCTCGGCGCTCGCCGGGTCGAGAAAGCGGTTGTCGGCGAGATGGTAGAGGCGCCGCTCGCTTCCAGTGCTGCTCTTGAGCGCCACTGCGGCTCCATACGGCGGCGCGCCTGCGCTTTCCGTCGTCAGGCTGTGCATCACCATGCGGTTGAGCGTATCGAGCGCAGCCAGGCGTCGCTCGTCGGGACCGGCTCCCGGCGATGGCGCGGACTGAAGCTGCCACAACGCCCTGCCCCACCGTATGACGGTCTGGTCGTCGCTCACGTCCAGAAAAAACGGGTTCATCAGCGCTGCCGGGTCGGCTTTGTACCCGTAAGACTCGACCACCCAACGCTCCATCTCATACTCGTCGGCTTCGTATGCGACGCAGACCACCGGCACTCCGCTCGAGAGGAGCTGCGGAAAACCGTCGTCCGCGAGCCAGCCGCGATGTTTTTGCAGGCCCGGGTGGAAGGCGAAAGCGAGGTCGGGCGCACGTTGCGCCCGCTCTGAGAGATGAGGGGCGAGCCCCGCGCGAAACGCGGCCGCGGGAATCGGGGGGGCGCGCTGCGCGAGCTGCGAAGCGAACCCGCTCTCGAGCTCGAGCCCGACGAGCGTCACTCGCGTCTCGAAAGCCGCGCCGAGAAGCGTCGGCAGGAGCTGATACCAGCGACCCTGGTCCGGAGCATCGGTCGCCTCGGCGCCGACGATGAGGAGGGAGAGCGCATCGCGCCGCGCGAGCTCCGGCGCCCGCTTCGCGATCCACCACGCAATGGCGCACGGCGCGGCGAGGACCGCACGCGCAACCGAATCAGAAGCGTCGCCGAAGGTCCCGGGAGCGTGCGCCCGCAGCGCACCAAGCAGCGAGTCCCAGTCGGCGTGGGCGCAGATCAACCCCTACCCTCTTCTCCACACTGTACCTTGCGCCGTGTCCTCGATGGCGACGCCCGCGTCCGTCAGCTCCTTGCGTATGCGGTCGGCTTCGGCGAAATCCTTTGCCTTGCGTGCTGCGGCGCGGGCGGCAATGAGCTCCTCGATGCGGGAGGCATCGAGACCGCCCTCGGACGGCAGCGCCTGCAGGAAAGCGCGCGGCTCGCGCTGCAGCAGCCCGAGCACGCTGCCGAGCGACTTCAGGAGCTGCGCGTGCTCGGGGCTGCGCGAGCGGTTGAGCTCGCTCGCGAGGTCGAACAGAACGGCAACCGCTTCGGGCGTGTTGAAGTCGTCGTCCATCGCCTCGCGCAGGCGCGCCGCGTAGGGATCGTTCCAGTCGACGGGCGCCGCCGCCACGTCCCAGCCGTCGAGGGCGGTGTAGAGCCGCGTCAGCGCCTGCCTGGCGTCACCGAGATGCTGGTCCGAATAGTTGAGCGGGCTGCGGTAGTGCGCGCGCACGATGAAAAACCGCACGACTTCGGCGTCGTACCGGGCCAGGATCTCGCGCACGGTGAAGAAGTTGCCGAGAGATTTCGACATCTTCTCGTCGTCGATGCGCACGAACCCGTTGTGCATCCAGTAGTTCACGAATTTCGACTCGTGCGCGCCTTCCGATTGCGCGATCTCGTTCTCGTGGTGCGGAAACTGGAGGTCCTGGCCGCCGCCGTGTATGTCGAAATGCTCGCCCAGCAGCGCGCTTGACATGACCGAGCACTCGATGTGCCAGCCGGGGCGTCCTTTGCCCCACGGCGAATCCCACGCCGGCTCGCCTTCCTTGGCGTGCTTCCACAAGACGAAGTCGAGCGGATCGTGCTTGGCCGCGCCGATCCCGACGCGCTCGCCGGCGCGCAGCTCGTCCAGGGATTTCCCCGAGAGCTTGCCGTAGCCCGGGAACCTGCGAACGGCGAAGTTCACGTCCCCGTTGTCAGCGCGATACGCGAGCTCGCGCGACTCGAGCGCTCGAATCATCTCGAGCATGCCGGGCACGTGCTCGGTCGCCCGGGGCTCGAAATCGGGCTTCTGGATCCCGAGCGCCGCGCTGTCCTCGTCCATCGCCCGTATGAAGCGCGTCGTGAGCGCCTCTATGGTCTCGCCGTTTTCATGCGCGCGGCGGATGATCTTGTCGTCGATGTCCGTGATATTGCGCACGTACGTAACGCTGTAGCCGGAGGCGCGCAGCCAGCGCTGGACCACGTCGAAGACGGCCATCATGCGGGCGTGACCGAGGTGGCAGTAGTCGTATACGGTCATGCCGCACACGTACATGCGCACTTTGCCCGGCGTGATCGGAAAGAATTCCTGCTTCTCGCGAGCGAGCGTGTTATAAATCTTGAGCATGCCGGTACGGGGAGTAAGACTGCGGGCGGCGACTGACCCGGGGCGGCTTAGCGCGAAGGAGCTCGCAAATTGAGGCTCCAGCGCTGTTTGATTTGGCGATCGTTCTTGGTAGAATTTCGAGGATTTCGCAAATAAGCCGCTGAAAAATATTCGGCAAAGTATAACATGAGGCTTCCACGCATCGCGGTGCTCGTCCTGGCTCTGGGTCTTGGATTCTCGAGCTGCGCCTGGGCACAGGGCGACCCCCTTCAGGACGCGAACCAACTCTTCCGGCAGGGCCAGTTCGATCGCGCGATGGATCGGGTGAACGGCTTTCTCTCCACGCGTCCCAAGGACGCGCGGGGCCGTTTTCTGAAAGGCCTTATCCTCACCGAGCAGAACAAGCCCAACGAGGCGATCAAGGTCTTCACCGACCTCTCGCAGGATTTCCCCGAGCTCCCCGAGCCGTACAACAACCTCGCCGTGCTGTATGCCTCGCAGGGCGCGTACGACAAGGCGCGCAACTCGCTCGAGATGGCGATCCGGACTCACCCGAGCTATGCGACCGCCCACGAGAATCTGGGGGACATCTACGCGAAGATGGCGAGCCAGGCGTACGACAAGGCGCTCCAGCTCGACCGCTCCAACCAGGCCGCCCAGGGCAAACTGAATCTCATCAAGGACCTGTTCTCTCAGACGAACACCGCCACCGCGAGCCGGCCGCCCGGCAAGGTCGCGGTCGCGAAAGTCGAACCGACACCCGCGCCGGCAGCGCAGCCGGTGCCGCCTCCTGCGCCCAAGGCCCCCGCGCCTGTCGCCCTGGCCCCGGCCCCGAAGCCTGCGCCCGCCGCACCACCGGCGCCCGCAGCGAAAGCCCCCGAGCCCGAGCCGGCGAAACCTGCACCGGCGCAGCCTGCCGCACCCGCCCGCAATACCGACGACGTCCTGAAAACCGTAAACGCATGGGCCCGCGCCTGGGCGTCCAACGACGTGCCGGGATATCTCGGGTTCTACGCACCGGACTTCGAGACGCCCAAAGGCATGTCGCGCAGCGCGTGGGAGGCTCAGCGCAAGGCGCGCATCGTCAAGCCGCGCAAGATCGAAGTCCAGGTCGACACGCCGAAAGTACGGTTCGACGAAAAGAACCGCGCCGTCGTGAGTTTCCGGCAGCACTACAAATCCGGCGCGCTGGATGTTACGAGCAACAAGACCCTGACCTTGGTTAAGAACGGGGACAAGTGGCTGATACAGCAGGAACGGGTGGGCAGCTGAACCCCGGGCGCCCGGGGATACATCTCCTCACGGTCTCGGCGCTCGCCGTAGCACTGTGGGTGGCTCCTCCCACCGCTTCCGCGATGGGCAGCAAACCGTCAGGCACGAACGCACAGGCGCCCGTGACCGGTGCACTTCCGGTGCAGAAGGCCGCGCGAGGGCCCGCTACGGCCAGCGCATCGGAGGAGCCCGACGCCGCTCTCATCAAGACGCTCCTCGCGATCAAGTCGAACCAGCTAGACGTCGCGCTCGCCGAAGTCGAAAAGGTCCTGCTGGCATACCCCAATTTCCGGCTCGCTCACCTGATCAAGGGCGATTTGCTCGTGGCCCGCACGAAGCCGCTCCATGCGATGGGCGGCGCGGCAGGCGTGGCGCAGGACCGTGTAGCCGATCTGCAGCAGGAAGCACGCGCGAGGCTCGCCCGGTCGCAGCACGAGCGTCCCGGCGACCGCGTCCCGCGCTATCTCGTCCAGTTGCAGCCCGAGCAGAAGTACGCGCTGGTCGTGGACACCTCGAAATCCACGCTGTACGTCTTCGAGAATCGCAACGGCGCCGCACATTACCTCGCCGACTACTACATCAGCAGCGGCAAGAACGGCATCGATAAGCTGCGCGAAGGCGACAAGAAGACCCCCCTCGGCGTCTACCACGTCACCAGCAGCATGCCGCGCGAAAAGCTGGCCGACCTCTACGGCAGCGGGGCTTTCCCGATCAACTATCCCAACGAGTGGGACCGGCGCGAAGGGCGCAAGGGCTCAGGGATCTGGCTGCACGGCACGCCCTCGGACACCTTCAGCCGGCCGCCGCAAGCGAGCGACGGGTGCGTCGTGCTCACTAACCGCGACCTCGATGCCATCCGCCAGCGCGTGCAGGTCGGCATCACCCCGGTGATCATTTCCAGCGGCATCGAGTGGGTGCAGCCCAAAGCCATTACGGGCGTGAGGCAGGAGCTCATTGGCGCGCTCGATAGCTGGCGGCGCGACTGGGAAAGCCTCGATACCGAGCGCTACCTGAAGCACTACTCGCCGGCCTTCACTTCGGGCACGCAGGACTACCGCGCATTCGCCCAGCACAAGCGCCAGGTGAACGGCGGGAAACAGTGGGTCAAGGTGAAGGTGGATCGCGTGAGCATGCTGCTGTACCCCGGCAAGCAGAGGCTGGCGGTGGTCACGTTCGACCAGGACTACGGCAGCAGCAATCTCTCGAACAAGATGCGCAAGCGCCAATACTGGCTCAAGGAAGGCAGCGGCTGGCGCATCATTCACGAGGGATCGGCGTGAGGCCGGAAGCAGGAGCCCCGGGCTCTTCCGGGGCGGCGACCCGCCGAATCGCCGAAAGCCGCCGACGCGCTTTCAATTGATATCCGCTGTCCTCTCGGAGGCGGCGGGCCCGACAGTCCCGGGACCCGTCAATTCCAACTATCTTGAGGCCGGCGCTTAGCCGGCTTTACTTCATCCGCATGCTAAAAACACTCGTCTTTGCACTGGCTTTCGGTTTCTCGTTGAGCGCGTGGGCCGCCAACCCTCAGGTAGAGCTCCGGACGACCATGGGCACGATCGTCGTCGAGCTCGACCGGGAGAAAGCCCCGCAGACGGTCGAAAATTTCCTGCAGTACGTGAAAGACGGCCACTACAACGGCACGATTTTCCATCGGGTGATCCCCGGCTTCATGGTCCAGGGCGGAGGCTTCACGCCTGACATGCGGGAAAAGCCGGGGCGCGCGCCCATCAAGAACGAGGCTGGCAACGGCCTGCGCAACGCGACTGGAACCCTCGCGATGGCGCGCACCGCCGCGCCGCATTCGGCGAGCGCGCAGTTCTTCATCAACGTCGAGGACAACGCATCGCTCGATTTCCGCTCGCCGACGCAGCAAGGCTATGGCTACGCAGTCTTCGGGAAAGTCACCAGGGGCATGGACGTCGTCAACCGCATTGTCAAAGTCGCGACGGCAGACAAACCACCCCATAGCAACGTGCCCGTGAAGCCCGTGGTCATCGAGCGCGCGCGGCTCCTCGGCGACACCCCGCCTTCGAAAAAATAAGGACAGCACATGGTCAGTCTTCAAACCAATTTCGGCACCATCATGCTCGAGCTCGACGCGGAGCGCGCTCCGGGCACCGTCGCCAATTTCCTCCGCTACGTGAAGAGCGGGCATTTCAACAACACCGTGTTTCACCGCGTGATCGACGGGTTCATGGTCCAGGGCGGGGGTTTCGAGCCGGGAATGAAACAGAAGCCGGTCGACGCTCCGATCAAGAACGAAGCGAACAACGGACTGAAGAACGATGCTTATACCGTCGCGATGGCGCGCACCTCCGACCCCAATTCCGCGACGGCGCAGTTCTTCATCAATGTCTCGGACAACGCGTTCCTCAACCACACTGCGCCTTCCGGTCAGGGCTGGGGCTACGCGGTGTTCGGGCGCGTGGTCGAGGGCAAAGACGTGGTCGACGCGATCCGTAAAGTGCCCACCGCCACCCGCGGCATGCACCAGGACGTTCCCGTCGACGACGTGATCATCGAGCGCGCCGAAGAAGTGTGAAGGGCAGAATTCAGGATCCAGCACACTCGTCGCTGCTGCTGGATCCTGAATCCTCGATCCCATGTCCTTCTCCCTCTTCATTTCCGATCTGCACCTTGCGGCCGAGCGGCCGCGCATCGTAGAGCAGTTCTTCCGGTTCCTCTCCGGCCCCGCGCGCGGCGCGCAGGGCCTGTACGTGCTCGGCGACCTGTTCGAGTACTGGGTGGGCGACGACGACCTCGACGATCCCCTGAACAACTCGGTCGCGCAGGCGTTCGCCGCGGTCGCGGCCACTGGAGCGGCCGTATACTTTATGCACGGCAACCGCGATCTGCTCGTCGGACAGGAATTCGCAGCACGCTCTTCGGCGCGGCTCCTCGGCGACCCTTTCCTGACCGATCTGCACGGGACGCGAACCCTCCTCATGCACGGCGACACCCTGTGCACGGATGACGTGGAGTACCAGAAATTTCGCGCCTATGCGCGGCACCCGCAGAACCAGGCGCGTTTCCTCGCCCAGCCGGTTGCGGCGCGCCACGCCGAAATGGAGGCGCTGAGGGTCCGCAGCGAGAGCGCCAAGCTCGGCAAGACGGCCGAAATCATGGACGTCAACGTGCCGGCTGTGGAGCAGGCGCTGCGGCAGGCGGGCTATCCCCGGCTGATCCACGGCCACACCCATCGCCCCGGGCGGCACGTGCACCGCGTCGACGGCCATGCGTGCGAGCGCTGGGTCCTCGGCGACTGGTACGAGAACGGAAGCTACCTGCGTTGCGACGCGGCGGGCTGCACCGGTATCGCGCTGTAGCTCCTACTTCATTCCCCGCGCCAGATCGGACTTTATGTCGTCGAGCGCTTCGAGGCCGACGGCGATCCGAAGCAACCCCTCCCCGATCCCCGCGGCAGCCCGCGCTTCGGCGCTGATGCGCCCGTGCGTGGTCGACGCCGGATGGGTGATCGTCGTCTTGGTGTCGCCCAGGTTGGCGGTGATCGACAGCAGCCTGGTGCTGTCGATGATCCGCCACGCAGCTTCGCGCCCGCCTTTCACGTCGAAACATACGATCGCGCCGCCACCCGACTGCTGACGCATCGCGAGCGCGTGCTGCGGGTGCGACGCGAGCCCCGGGTAGCGCACGCGCTCGATCCCCGGCCGCTCTTCCAGCCAGCGCGCGAGTTCGAGCGCCGAAGCCGATTGCGCGCGGATACGGATTGCGAGCGTCTCCAGACCTTTCAGGATGACCCACGCGTTGAAAGCGCTGAGGGTCGGGCCGGCAGTGCGCAGAAAACCGAGCACGCCTTCGTAGATCCCGTCGTGCCTGCCGAGCACCGCGCCACCGAGAACGCGGCCCTGCCCGTCGAGATACTTGGTCGCGGAATGGATGACGACGTCGGCGCCGAGCTTCAACGGCTGCTGCAGCACAGGCGTGCAGAAGCAGTTGTCGACGACCAGCAGCGCGCCCGCCTTTCTCGTGACGGCCGATAGCGCCTCGATGTCGTACACCTCCATCGTCGGGTTGGCCGGCGTCTCGACGTAGAACATCCGCGTCGCAGGCGTCACCGCGGCCTCCCACTTCGCCGGCTCGGCGCCGGAGACGAACGTGGTCTCGATTCCGAAGCGCTTCATGATGCCGCCCAGCAACTGCACCGTCGCCCCGAAGACACCCGCGGAGCACACCACGTGGTCGCCGGACTTGAGCAGCCCCATCACGCACGCGAGTATCGCGGACATGCCCGAAGACGTAGCGACAAAGCGTTCGGCGCCTTCGAGCGCCGCGAGCCGGTCTTCGAACACCTTCACCGTGGGATTGGTGAAGCGCGAGTAGATGTTGCCCGGCTCCTGGTTGCCGAAGCGCGCCGCAGCCTGCGCGGCGTTCTCGAAAACGAAGCTCGAGGTGAGGTAGAGCGCTTCCGAATGCTCCCCGAACTGGCTGCGCTCGATGCCGGCGCGAACCGCCAGGGTTTCCAGCTGGTAATCGTTTCTCATGTGATGGCCGCCAAATAAAAAACCCGGTCAGCTCGAACGCTAAACCGGGTTTCCCTCGCTTTAGCCGTATTTATAACGCGCCCGCAAGCTGACTGATCAAATCGGCGCCACGATCACCGTACTCGCGTCTGGAGACGCTGTCAAGAAACCAAACTCTTCGCCGCTTGCAAGGTGAGTTGCGTGGCGCCGATCGGCAGGTATACGAACAGAGGGAAACCAATGGTTTCCCTCCGTAACCTCCTTTCCTTCGGCGATCTGGAGATCGCTACGGCGCCTTAAGACCGGTGGCCTCGAGAACTCAGCGCCTCGGCCGTTGGGTGCGTCGGGGGACGCACCGCTTCAATCCACCACTTCGAGATCGAGATCCAACTGATTCTCGGCGACCGCGGCTCTTTCCTCGCCGTCGCGGCGCGAGGCTTCCACGCCGTCGAGATACTCCTGGGTGATGTCGCCGGTCACGTAGATGCCGCTGAAACACGATGCCTCGAAGCTCGTGACCTTGGGATTCACGCTGCGCACGTCTTCGATGAGGGCGTCGAGATCCTGGTAGATCAGCTCGTCGCAGCCGATCTCGCGGGCGACTTCCGCATCGCTGCGCCCGTTCGCGATCAGCTCGTCGCGGCTCGGCATGTCGATGCCGTAGACGTTGGGGAAACGCACCGGCGGCGCGGCCGACGCGAAGAACACCTTGCGCGCACCCGATTCGCGCGCCATCTGCACGATCTCGCGACTGGTCGTGCCGCGCACGATCGAATCGTCGACCAGGAGCACGTTCTTGCCTTTGAACTCCATGCCGATCGCGTTCAGCTTCTGCCGCACCGACCTCCTGCGGATCGCCTGCCCCGGCATGATGAAAGTGCGCCCGATGTAGCGGTTCTTGATGAATCCCTCGCGATACGGGAGGTTCAGCTGCTTCGACAACTGCATCGCCGCAGGACGGCTGGAATCGGGAATCGGGATCACCACGTCGATGTCGAGATGCGAATACTCGCGCCTGATCTTGTCCCCGAGGCTCTCGCCCATTCTCAACCGCGTCTCGTAGACCGAAATGCCGTCGATCACCGAATCGGGACGGGCGAGATAGACGAACTCGAAGATGCACGGATTGAGCGAGGCATTCGGCACGCACTGGGCGCTGTAGAAATTCCCGTCGAGGTCGATGAAAATCGCCTCGCCCGGATCGACGTCGCGCACGAGCTCGAAGCCGAGCGTATCGAGGGCGACGCTTTCCGACGCCACCAGGTATTCGGTGCCCCGCTCGGTCTCGCTGCGCCCGAAGACGAGCGGGCGGATGCCGAACGGGTCGCGGAACGCGAGCAGGCCGTAGCCCGCGATCATGGCGACGACCGCGTAGGCGCCGCGTACGCGCTTGTGCACGCCCGACACCGCGGAAAATATGTTCGCCGGATCCAGCTTGTAGTTGGTGGAGTTCGCCTGCAGCTCGTGGGCGAGCACGTTCAGCAGCACCTCGGAATCCGAGTTCGTATTGACGTGCCGCAGGTCGAGCCGGTAGAGGTCGTTCTTGAGCTGCGCGGTGTTGGTGAGGTTGCCGTTGTGGCCGAGCACGATCCCGAACGGCGAATTCACGTAAAAAGGCTGCGATTCGGCCGCTGACCACGCCGAGCCGGCGGTCGGATAGCGCGTATGCGCGATGCCTGCATGGCCGCGAAGCGAGCGCATGTTGCGCGTCCTGAAGACGTCGCGCACCATGCCGGGTCCCTTGTGGGTATGGAAATTGGGGCCATCGGCCGTGACGATGCCTGCGGCATCCTGACCGCGATGCTGGAGCACCAGCAACCCGTCGTACAGCGTCTGATTGACGGGGCTGCTAGCGACTACACCGAGTATTCCGCACATCGCTTCCTCAGTCGTAAGACACGTTGCTAGCCAGGACCCGGGGCAGCCACGGCATCGCAGCGGCTGCAAGCGCTTCGAGCGGCGGGCTCAGCATCGCCTCCGCCCACATCGGCTGGCGCGGAGCGGATGTGAGGCCGCCCAGCAGCACCAGCACCATCACGATCAGCATTCCACGCGCCAGGCCGAAAAAGCTGCCCAGCAGCCGGTCTTCCAGCCCCAACCCCGCTTTCTTCATCACCCCCGACACCGCCAGTGCGATCAGGCTCATCGAAAGCAGCGTCGCCAGAAACACCGCGACAAAAGCCACCAGCACGCGCACCGACTCGTCCGCGATACTCGTCGCGAGCCATCCGGCGACGAAGCCGCTCAGCATGCCGGCGGCGAAGAATGCCACGACCCAGGCCGCCAGCGCGAGCACCTCGCGCACGAAACCCCTCACGACGCTCAGCACCACGGACGCCCCGACGATCGTCAGCACCGCGTAGTCGAAGAGCGTCATTTAACGTTACGCTCCCCGCTCCCTACGCGAGAGGCGTCGCGGCGCCAGCGTCATCTCGTCATTTCGCCACCACCTGGCCGTCCAGCCCTGCTTTCTTCAGTTGCGTGCGCGCTTTCTCGGCCGCTTCGCGCGTGGGATAAGGCCCCGCCCTGACGCGGGTCACCTGGCCGGACTGCGTGCTGACGACCTCGGTATACGTCTTGAGGCCCGTTCCCGCCATCCGCTTCTCGAGCTGCTTCGCCTTTGCGGGATCGGCTAGCGCGGCGACCTGCACGACATAGATACCGGCGGCCGGCGACTTTTTGACGTCCTTCGGGGACGAAGGATCCTTGCCCGCTTCCTTCGCTGCGCTCTTTTCGGGTTCTTTCGTGGTGTCGGGGGCGGACGCCGGCCGTTTCGGGGACGCTGCAGGGTCGGCGATCGGCGAGGCGGGGGTCGGTGTTGCGGCGGGACTCTCGGTCTTGCTTTGCGGGGCAGCGCTCGCCGTTTTGGCTTCAATGCCCTGGGGTGACGCAGCGCCTTTGGGCTTGAATTCGCCCGCATCGGTCGCGGGAATCTGGATGTCGACGTTCTGGCTGGGCGGTCTGGGCTCGGAATCCAGGACCATCGGCAGTATCACTGCAACTGCGGTCACCAGTACGATGGCGCCGACGAGGCGCCGGCGCGCGCGTTTCTTGAGCTGCAGTTCTTCGTCGCTAATGGGTCTCGCCATGCCGTCTCAACGTGCCGCCACGACAGCAGCCACCGTGTGGAACGATCCGAACACGACGATTCTAGCATTTTGGCCTGCTTTATCACACGCGGCGGCGTATGCAGCGGCGACGCTGTCGTAACTCGAAACGGTTTCGATGACTCCCGCACGCGCGAGCGCGTTGCGAATGAAGCCCGAATCGCCGCCGCGCTCGGCTGCGATTCCGCTCACGAACCATTCGTCGACCTCACCTTTCACCGCCGCGATGACGCCGTCCGCATCCTTGTCTTTCAACATGGCGAACACGGCGAGCGTGGGACCTTCCCGCGGCAATCGCGCGAGGTTCCGCGCGAGCGCCGCCGCAGCGGCCGGATTGTGCGCGACGTCGAGAATCACCGCGGGACGTCCGGGAAGCACCTGGAAGCGCCCGGGATTCACGGCGGTCAGGAGCCCGGTGCGTATGTCGTTCGCGCTCACCGGCAAAAGCGCCCTCAGCGCGTCGAGCGCCGCGAGACACGCGGCGGCGTTCGGCACCTGGTAGTCCCCGCGCAGCGCGGGATGCGGCAGCGCGTGACGCTCGCCGCGCGGGCCCCAGTAGCGCCACTGCCGAGGCCCGGCTTCGCAGCCGAAGTCGCGGCCTATGAGCAGTAGCTGGGCGCCGATCTCGAGCGCACGTTCGACGAGCGCGCGAGGCGGATCGTAGTCCGCGCAGATCGCGGGGCGCCCAGGGCGAAAGATACCCGCTTTCTCCGCCCCTATCGTCTCGCGCGTCTCGCCCAGATAATCCATGTGATCGAGCGCGATGCTCATCACCAGCGCGCAGTCGGGCTCGAAGGCATTGACCGCGTCGAGACGTCCGCCGAGACCCACTTCCAGCACTGCGACCTCGACGCGCTTCTC
>CAZULX010000478.1:0-4413 GCA_964621335.1 uncultured Streptomycetaceae bacterium | reverse complement strand
AGAAGCCGCGCCTGGTTTTCATCCCCAGATGGTTCTTCTCGACCATATCCTTGAGGAATTTGGGGGGGCCGTCGTTCTTGTACAGGTGGGGATAGAGGGCGCTCGCCACGAAGTAGTTCGTGTCCCAGCCCGACATCTCTTTCTGCATGATCGGCCCGCAGGCGATGAAGCGGAAGCCAAAGCCGTAGCGCACCGCGGTATCGACCGCCTCCGCGTCGCAGATGCCTTCGTCGATGAGATACATCGCCTCGCGCATCATCGCGTGCTGTATGCGGTTGCCGACGAACCCGGGAACGTCTTTCCTGACCCAGATCGGCGCTTTGCCGAGCTTCTTCATGAGCGCCACCACCGATTGGGCAATGGCCGGGTCGGTCGCGTCCGAGCTCACCACTTCCACCAGGGGCACGAGGTGCGCGGGCATGAAAAAGTGCAGGCCCAGCACGCGGCCGCGGTGCTCGAGATTGCGGCCGATCTCTCCGATCGGAAAATTCGAGGTATTGCTGAGTATGGGCACTTTGGGCCGCGCGAGCGCTTCGACTTCGGCGAACAGGCGCTGTTTCAGCGCGAGATCCTCGGTCGCGGCCTCGACCACCATGTCGACCGAGGGCCAGTCGATGCCCGCAAGCTCTGCGTGCGTGGCGACGTTTTTCACGAGCGCGGCTCCGGCGCCGAGCTTCTCCAGCCCCGAGGTAACGCGAGCCGGCAGCGCTTCCCGCGTTTTCGCCGACGGGCTCATCACGTCGACTTTCCATCCACCGGCCGCGTAAACCGTGGCGATGTCGCCGCCCATGATGCCGCCGCCGATGATGACCACGTGGGATTGTTTCTCTGGCATGTTCCTCGAAGCTCCGCGTTATGATTTGTGCAGGTAAGGGATCGCCGTTCGACGCGGGAGCGCCGATCGCCTGGACATTATAGAGGGCTCGAAGCGGCGAGCGGCCGCGTACAGGAGGCACCCATGACGGTCCTGATGCGGCGCGTATCCCTCGCCGCCCTCGCTCTCGCGCTATGCGCGGGCCCGATCGCAACCGCTTCGGCGCAGTGCGCGCGCGGCGCCCCGTACGCGCAGTCCGAGGCGCTGAAGCAACGCTATCCGGATCCTCCGGTGAAGCTCGACACGCCTGCTTTCGCGCCCGGCAAATCCGATTTCACCACGCAGGCCGAGATGATGGCTTATCTCGAGGCGCTCGCGTCCCGCGCGGACAACATGCTGGTGCGGACCGCCGGGTATTCGCAGGAGCGGCGGGTGGTGCCGGCGTTGTTTTTCACCAACGCGCGGCGCTTCGCACCCGCCGAGCTGCAGCGTCTCGACCGGCCGGTGGTCCTCCTCGTCGGGCAGTTGCGCGGCAACGAGCCGGCGGGCGGCGAAGCGATGCTCGCGATCACACAGGCGCTGGCCGAAGGCGAGCTGAAACCGCTCCTCGACCGTATCAGCGTCGTCATCGTGCCGCGAGGCAATCCCGACGGCGCGCATTACTTCTGGCGCGCGACGGCGAATTGCACCGATGTCAACCGCGACCACCTGAAAGTCGACCTGCCGGAGACGATCGCGCTGCGGCGCCTCACGCAGGCGCTGCAGCCCGACATCTTCGTCGATGCGCACGAGTTCAGCGTCGCGACGCGCTGGCTGGAGAAATTCGATGCGGTGCAGTCCTACGACTTCCTGATGGCTTACGCGACGCACCCGAACGTGGACGCCGGGCTGACGGCCATGGCCGAGCGCGTTTTCAGCGGCAATATCGCGCGCGACGTGGGCGCCGCGGGCTACAGCCACTTCTGGTACTACACGACCAGTTACAACCTCAAGGACAAGCGCGTCACGGGCGGCGGAACCGCGCCGGATATCGGCCGCAATTACGCGGGCCTCGGGAACGCGCTTTCGCTCCTGGTGGAAACGCGGGGCGTGGGCATCGGGCGCGACAGCTACGCGCGCCGCGTCCACACCCACTACGTCGTGCTGGCAAGCATCCTCAGGACCGCTGCCGAGAATAGTGCCGAAGTGCGCAAAGCGACCCGCGCGGCGCGCGAGTCGACGGTGAGACGGGGGGCCGATCCCGCCTCGGACGACCGCGTGGCGATCACGCTGCGCACGCAGAGCCGAAAGCAGACCCTGACCATGGCCGACCCGGTCAGCGGCGAGAACAAGGAGGTCGAAGTCGAGTGGCTGGACCCGCGCGAACCGCAGGCGGCCCTATCGCGGACGCGGCCGTATGCGTATCTCGTGCTGCCCTCGCACAGCGAGGTCGTGCGGCGCCTGACGATGTCGGGCCTTCAGGTGCGCCGCCTGAAAGCGCCGATGACGCTGGAAGTCGAAAGCTTTGATGTGACCGATCGCCGGCAGGGGGCGGTTTTCGTCGAAGGTCACATCCGCAGCACGGTCACGACGGAGGTCCAGACGCAAACGCGGCAGTTTCCCGCGGGGACGTACGTGTACGCGATGGCGCAGCCCGGCGCCAACCTGCTCGTCGCCGCGCTCGAGCCCGAGTCGGGCTCGAGCTTCGTCGCCCTCGGCATCGTGCCGACCGACAAGCGCGGCCTTGCGAATCCCCAGCTAGCCGCGCCGAGCGAAATTCCAATCTATCGCGTTGTTCGACGTGTCGACATCGACACCGTCCCGCCAATGAAATAACGGCCACATTCCACCAAGGCCGCGGAGCGACCGGTAGAGAGCCGAAGGAAAGGAGGTTACGGAGGGAAACCTTGGTTTCCCTCTGTTCGTTTTACGGAAGACGGGTTCGCGTCCAGCGAAGTAGCTTACTTCGCGACGACGCGCGTAGCGCTGAATCTTGATTCAGCGCTACCCGTCTTCACCGTGCCTTCGATCCTGCCGCCGTTGACGCGTCCCGTGAAATCGCGGCGCACGTTCGAATCGTCGGCGATCGTGAAGTTGATCGTCTCGCCGCGCAGCTTGCCGTTCGAGAACTGCACGTTTTTGCCGTCGGCTTTCGCGCTGCCGCCGATGTTCTGGTACTGCTGGACGAAGCTCGCCTCGTACGAGCGCGCGCCGCCGCCGGTGACGTCGATTTTCCAGGTGCCGCCGACTTTGGCGGGCACGATCCACATGTAGGCGGTGCGGCCGTCGGCCGACTCGACCTGGTCGGCCTGCCAGTCGTCCATCGTGAAAGCGTGCGACACGACGCGCGTGCCGGGCCGCATGTCGAGGATCGTCGGCCGTAGCTTCACGTTGAGCGAAGGCAGCAGGTAAAGGGTCAGCACCGTCGCCTTGCTGAAGTCGGTCTGGAAAATGTCGGCTTTCATGAATTGCGCCTTGTCCGCGACGCCTTCCTTCTCCGCGTTGCGCTTCGCGAGCTCGACCATGTCCGGGTTGTATTCGATGCCGAGAGCGCGCGCGCCGAATTTCTTCGCGGCGGTGATGACCGTGCGGCCGTCGCCCGAGCCCAGGTCGACGACGTAGTCGGTGGCCTTCGTGCCGGCGATTTCGAGCATGCGGTCGACCAGCGCCTGGGGCGTCGGCACCCAGATGACGTCCTTGCCTTCCTGGCCGACGGAAGGCGTGTAATCCTTCGCCGGGCCGGCGGCTTGCGCCGCGAATGTGGAATCGACTACGAGTGCTGAAGCAAGCAGGGCTGCCGCCAGTATCGGCGCAGCGCGCCATTTCGAGTGCATTTCGGGTTCTCCTGGTCTAGACGGAAGTGAGGGCGGTCGGGCCGCCCATTATGCCTCAACGCATCAGGGCGGCCGGTGGTGGACGGACGCCGGTCCGTTGCTGCCGCACCTTACGGGAGGCTTCCATCCAAAGTGGTCTTGGACTCGACCATTGCCTTGATCTCGTCTTCGCCGTAACCGAGCTCGCCGAGGATCTCCACGCTGTGCTGGCCGATCTTCGGCGCGCCGCTGAAGTCGCTCCGCGCCCCGCGCGAGAGCTTGTTCGGCAGCCGCATGTTGATGATGTTGCCTTCGGTGGGATGCGCTACGGTCTCGAACAGCCCCACCTCTTTCAGGTGCGGGTCTTCCATGAGGCTGTCGAGCGTGTGGTAGGGCATCGCGGGCACATCGCAGGTGTCGAAGATCTCCAGCCATTCCGCGGTCGTCTTGTCCTTCAGCGCTTCGGCGCGGATGCGGAAATATTCGCCGACGTTCCTGAAGCGCGCCGGGATCGTGCTGAAGCGCTCGTCGGTCTTCAACTCCGGTCGGCCGATCGCGTCGAACAGCGCGAAAGCCTGGGCCTGCGTATTGGCCGACACGCAGATGTAGCCGTCCTTCGTCGCGAGCGGCTTCGCCTGCGGGTCGAGGAGCCGCGGGTCCCCGGTCGGTCCTCGCGGCGGGTCGAAAGTCTTCAGGTACATGTGCTCCGAGAGCACGAAAGTCGCCATGTTCTCGAACATCGGAATCTCGATCGCCTGGCCTTCGCCGGTGCGCTCGCGGTGAAACAGCGCCATCAGGATCATCTGC
>CAZULX010000477.1:0-5908 GCA_964621335.1 uncultured Streptomycetaceae bacterium | reverse complement strand
GAGCGGCATCGCAGTCATGAAGACCACGAAGATGGTCGTCGCGTTCGAGACGCCGAACCAGATGATCGCGAAAATCGCCCAGATCGCCGAAGAGACCGTGTTCATCACCGGGATGATCGGCTCGAAGAACTCGCCGAGCCGCTTGTTCGCGCCGAGCACGATGCCGAGCGGAAGGCCGATCACCGCCGCCAGCACGAAGCCCGCGGTGACACGCCCGAGCGTGATTCCGAGGTTGTGCCATAGATCGCCGTTGCCGGCGATCGTCATGAATGCATCCAGCACGCGCGGCGGGCCCGGCAGGATGAAGTGCGGTGTGGAAAGCGACGCGACCCACCACACCGCGACGATGATCGCGACCAGCGCCAGGCGCTGCGCGATCAGGTCGGGACGCCACTTGCGCGCAGGGGTCGGCGCGTGGATCTGCTGCTCGAGTACGGTGGGCGTTGCCATTATTCTCGGTGCTCGGTGTTGAGTGTTAAATGTTTAATGAAAAGCGGATGCGGGGAAAGCAATTAAACATTCAACACTGAACATTGAACATTCTTGGCGCGGCGCTACTTGGGCGCTGCGGTGAAGTACGTGCCGCGCCCGCTCGCGACGAGCGCGCCGTCCGTGTCGTAGAGGTAGGACTCCGCCGTCGAGTACTGGCTGCCGATTCGAACGACGCGCGCCTTCGCGGTGAGATCGCCGGGCATCGCGGCCTTGTGATAATCGACCCGCAGATCGATCGTGGGCACGGGACGGCCGAGCTCGGCCGCGATCGCGTAGTCGGCCGCCACATCGACGATCGCGGCGAGGATGCCGCCGTGCGTGTAGCGCCGGTCGGGATTGACGACCCATTCCTCGCGCCACCGCGCGCGCAGCTCGAGACCGTCCGCGTCGGCCTTGACGACGGTGAAATCGAGCCACTGGTTGAAAGGCCCTCGCGTGATCAACTGCTGCAGCTTCTCGACGCCGATGCGGGTGTCGGTCTTTTCGCTCATGGTGCGGCTCCTGTGGCTCTCGGTTTCTCATCCAGCGCGCCGTCGGCGACCCACTGCCGCAACTGCTTCTGATCGATCTTGTTGGTGCCGGCGAGCGGAAGCTGGTCTAGAAAGAAGACGCGGCGCGGATGCTGGTACGCCGGGCCGTTGGCGAGCGCGAACTGTTTCAGTTCCTCTTCGCTCGTGTCGGCGCCGGAGCGCAGCACGACGAAGGCGTAAGGCGCCTGTCCTTTGGGTGCGTGCTCGAAAGGCATGACGTAGGCCTGGTGCACCGCCAGGTGTCGCTCGAGCAGCGTCTCGACTTCGATCGGGAAGATGTTCTCGCCGCCGCACACGAACATGTCGTCGGTGCGGCCGACGAAGTAATAGAAACCGTCTCGATCGCGGCGGCAGATGTCGCCGGTGTAGTACCAGCCGTCGCGGATGCGCTTCGCGCTCTCCTCCGGAAGGTTGTGGTACGCGAGGAGCACGCCGGGATTGCGCACCGCGAGCTCGCCTTCATTGTCGTCGGGGCCGCCGACCAGCTTCGCTTCGGTCCCCGGATACGGATAGCCGATCGAGCCCTGCGGCCGCGGCTTGCCCGCGGGATGCGGCCCCAGCGGCACCGGGCCGCCTTCGGTGACGCCGTAGACGACGAGCGGCTGCGCGTTGGGGAAGGCGGTGCGCAACTGCTCGATGAGTTGGGGCGAGGACGGCGCGGAGCCCATCATGACCGTGCGAACCGACGCCGTGTCGGTGCGGCCGAGCAGGTCCCTCCGCGCGAGCAGCATCGACATCATCGTGGGCACGCCGGAAATCACCGTGGCGCGGTAAGCGCCGATCGCCGCGATGTAACGCTCGACGTTGAACTGCGGCAGCAACGGCAGCATCGCCCCGGCGGTGAGCCCCTGCTTGATCGCGTTCAGCGCGTTCTTGTGATAGAGCGGCGCCGCGACGAGGATCACGTCCCCGGGCGTGGTGCCGCGCGTATGCGCGAGGATGCGCCGGCTCCAGTTCTGCCCGTAGTGCGTGAGCAGCACGCCTTTGGGTCTGCCGGTGGACCCCGACGTGTAAGGCTGGATTGCCACGGTGTCCGGGCCCGGCTCGAAAGCGTCGAAATCGCCCGCGTCGAGGAAGCGATCGAACGCGTTGTCGCCTGCACCACCGTATTCGACCGTGCGCACGCCGCGCGGGCACAGATGGCCGAGTGCGCGTTCCACGAAAACCAGCTTCGCGCCCGCGTCCTCGAGTATGAAAGCGACGGTGTCGTGCGCGCTCTTGATGTTGATCGGGACCGGTATTGCGCCGGCGCGCATTGCGCCGAGCACGGTCGCGACGAACTCGTGGCGGTTCGTCGACAGGATCGCGATGCGATTCCCCGGCGCAACGCCGGTGCGCCGCAGCCCGCGCGCGACGGCATTGCAGAGCGCGTCGAGGTCGGCGTAGCTGATCGGACGTGGCCGCCCGGCGTCGTGCAGATCGACGATCGCGGTGCGCGTTTCGCGCGCGTGGTCGGCGAAGAGCAGTCCGAGGTTGCCGGGATAGCCGCGCGATTCCGGACGGGGGAGGGGCGTCAATTCGAGCGCTCTTTTACGAAGAAAGCCTGTCCCGTATCGGTGGCATGCAATTCAAGCGCGTTGCGCACGGAGAACTCGTCGAATGCTTTTCTGGCGCCGGGCCAGCTGTAGTCGTCCGTTATGACGATGCCGCCCTCGCTCAGTCGCGGGAAGAAGTAATCCAGGCTGTCGATCGTGGGCTGATAGAGATCCACATCGATATGCACGAACCGGTAAGCGCGCTCCGGCTGCGCCGAGAATACATGCGGTATCCAGCCCGCATGCAGTTCGACCCGGGGAAACAGCCTATGCACGTTGCCCCGGACGAGATTCAGCGGGAACGCGTACTGTCCGGACCTCATGTTCAGCGACAGATGCTCGGCTTCCTCGGAAGACCAATCTATCGCATCCTTCTCGC
The DNA here is from genome assembly GCA_964621335.1 of uncultured Streptomycetaceae bacterium. Classification (GTDB taxonomy): domain Bacteria; phylum Pseudomonadota; class Gammaproteobacteria; order Burkholderiales; family SG8-41; genus JAQGMV01. The sequence goes on along the minus strand of CAZULX010000477.1, from coordinate 2,972 downwards.
CCGGGACGCTCAACCCGGCGAACGAATCGAAGACATGGAAGCCTGTGCCCTGCCAGCCGGGATGATGCTGCTGAAAAGCCAGGCACAGCTCCACGACCGACAGGCCCTTGGCACAGCCGCACTCCGCGATATCGCCGCTCTCGCGAGGCGCGAGCTCTCGAAATACCCCCAGCAGGTTGCGGTGCCTGAACAGCCGCCGCATCGGAAAAGGCGATGTCCCCGTTTCGGCCAGGGCCCTCGCGTACAGGTCGAGATAATCGGCGTCCACGTGTTCGCCCGTGCGCTTCAGGATTTCGCCGAGGATGGTCATCGACGCTGATTTGGCTTCATCGCGCTCGTTCTTTTCCCATAACGAATAGCAGACCTGCGCGAGCATCGTGTGGATCGCGAGCTCCTCTTCATACGATGCGCCCGCGGTCAACCCTTCGAGAAGGACGGCGATCGTGTTGTCCGTGTCCCCGACCGATGCATAGGCTTGCGCGTCGGAGAGTATTTCGGCCGTGGGCAATGATTGCGGCATGCGCCGTGTTCCGTTCATCAGGGGCGATGAGGCGCGGCTAGGGCGTCACCACCACTTTCCCGAAAACCTCGCGATTCTCGATCAGCCGCAGGCCTTCGGCCGCGCGCTCGAGCGGCAGCACCTCGTCGATGACCGGTTTCATTTCGCCTTTTTCGATGAGCTCCATGAGCGCGCTGAGATTCTCGTCGTAAAAGCTGTTCGAGCCGATCACTTTCAGCTCGAAGCTCCAGATGTAGCGCAGGTCCTCTTTGGGGTCGTAGCCGGCGGTGGCGCCGCACACGAGGATCCTGCCGCCGCGCTTCACGCAGCGCAGCGTCGGCGCCCACGTGTCGCCGCCGGTGAAGTTGACGACCACGTCGACCCCGCCCTCGTTGGTACGGCGCTGGGGCTTGCCGTATTTCTCGATCGCCCACTTCGAGAAATCCACTTCCTTGTAGTTGATGACGTGGTCGGCGCCGAGGTCTTTCAGCCGCTGGATCTTGTCGTCGCTGGAGGCGCAGGCGATCACTTCCGCGCCGCGCATTTTGGCGAGCAGCACGCAGCCGGTGCCCACGCCGCCGCTCGCGCCGAGCACGATGACTGTCTCGCCTTTCTGGATGGTGTCGTGCGTGACGATCATGCGGTGCGCCGTGCCGTAGGCGACCGGCAGCGACGCGGCCTGCTCGAAAGACACTTTCGCCGGCATGCGCAGGAGCTGGTCGGCGGCGACGAGGCATTTCTCGGCGAGACCGCCGTGCATCATTTCGCCCATCAGCCCTTTCTTCCTGTTGAGGGGATTCACGAGCACGCGATCGCCGGGTTTCCAGCCGGTGACACCCGGCCCCACGTCGAGGATCTCGCCTGCGATGTCGAGCCCGATGATCATCGGCATCGGCACCTTGATCCCGGGCATGCCGCGCACGGTGAACACGTCGTGATAGTTGAAAGAGGTCGCGCGCACGCGAATGACGACGTGCCCTTCGGTGACGACGGGATCGGGAAAGTCGGTCACGTATTGCAGCTTGTCGAGGCCGCCGTGCTCGCGCAATACCACTGCTTTCATCGCTCTCGTCTCCAGGTGATGTTCGTCGAGCGCGGCCGATCAATTGCCGCGCGGAAGGGGTTACGCGCCGTCCGAGGTGATCGCCAGGTTCATCACCGAGCGGCTGGTGAGGATTGCAGAAAGCAGCATGTTGCGCGACGCTTCGATCTGCTCGCGGCAGATGCGCTCGGCGTTCTCGCCGTCGGCGCGCGCAAGCGCTTTCACCAGGGCCTTGTGCTCGTGCTGCATCTCCTGCGGTCCTTTGCGCAATCCCAGGCCGAGGTGCAGGAGGCGAGTCATCTCGTCCAGCAGGTGCTCGATCGCCGCGGCGAGCCGCGCATTGCCGGTTGCCTGAGCGATGGCTACGTGGAACGCCTTGTTCGCCTCGAGAAAGCGGCCGGTGCTCTTCGCGTCTCCCGGATGATAGCCCTCGCGGCACACTTCGTCGTACGCCTTCAGCTCGCGCGTGCTGACCTTGCCCGCCGCCATGCGCGCGGCGGCAGGCTCGAGCATGAGGCGCAGCTCGAAAACGTCGTGTATGTCCTGCAGCGTCACCGGCACCACCCTGTAGCCGCGGCGGGGAATCGCGCGCAGGAGCCCGTCGTGGGAGAGCCGGGTGAGCGCGACGCGCACGCCCGCCTTGCCGAGCTTGTACTGGCTGCAGAGCTGCGCTTCCGAGATCTCGCTGCCGGGGGCGATCGCGCAACTGATGATGTCGCGGTGGATGCGCTCGTACGCGCGCTCGGTGAGGAGTGGAATGGTGACGCCCATCGCTGAAATTCTAAGGATGGCGCCGTGACATGGCAACGATTACGCGGGATGAGCATACCGTCGCGGCCTTGCGCAAGGCGAGAGCGGTGCCTTAGCCTCGGATCTCTTCCCCTCTCCTTCAGCCCAATCCCGGTGATCAGCACCTCTTCGAGCACGGCCCGCAACGCCGTGCTCGCGCGCGCGACGGCGTCGCGCGGCGGTCGGGCATGATCGAGACCCTGCCGCTCCTGCACCTGCTGTGGATAGGCGCGGCGGTCTTCGGCGCGTACGTGATCCGCGGGATGTCCGGCTTCGGGGCGGGCCTCGTCGCGGCGCCGCTGCTGGCGCTCGTCCTCCCCGTGCACGTCGTCGTGCCGATGTCGGGGCTCCTCGTTTTCGTCCTTTTCATCTTTCTCACCATCAGGGATCGGGCGAGCGTGATCTGGCGCGAGTTGAAGCTCCTCGCGCCGCCGACGGTCGCGGGGGTGGTCGCGGGCCTCTTCCTTTTCCGCTCGCTCGACAACGCGCTGCTGCTGGTCATGCTCGGGAGCTTTCTCATTCTCTACGCGAGCTACATGCTGGCGGTGCACGCGTTCGGCCTGCCGCAGTTCAGGTGCTCGGAGCGGTGGGCGATCCCGCTCGGTTTCACCGGCGCGTTCTTCGACACCCTCTTCGGCGGCG
>CAZULX010000476.1:0-2698 GCA_964621335.1 uncultured Streptomycetaceae bacterium | reverse complement strand
GGAAGCGGGTTTCCCGAAAGGCGTGGTGAACGTCGTCACCGGATTCGGTCCCGAGACCGGCGCGCCGCTGGTCGAGCATCCGCTGGTGGCGAAAATCACGTTCACCGGGTCGGATACGACCGGCCAGAAAATCTACGAGTCCGCGGCAAGAGGATTGAAGCGCGTGAGCCTCGAGCTCGGCGGCAAGTCCCCGAACATCGTCTTTGCCGACGCGGCTCTCGACAACGCGGTGAAAGGCGCGATCTCGGGCATATTCGCCGCGAGCGGTCAGACGTGCATCGCGGGCTCACGTCTTCTCGTCCAGCGCTCGATCTACGACGAGTTCGTGGAGAAGCTCGTCGCGTTCGCGAAGACCGCGAAAATGGGTGACCCGATGCTCACCGACACGCAGGTCGGGCCGATCACGACGCCGCCGCAGTACCAGAAAGTGCTCGACTACATCGACATCGCGAAAGGCGAAGGCGCGAGCGCTGCGCTCGGCGGCGCCAAAGCCACGCAGTTCGGCGACGGCTGGTTCGTGCAGCCGACCATATTCACCGGCGTGAAGAACTCGATGCGTATCGCGCAGGAGGAAGTTTTCGGCCCGGTGCTCTCGGTGATCCCGTTCGAAGACGACGAGGAGGCGGTCTCGATCGGCAACGGCGTCGTTTACGGTCTCGCCGCGGGTGTGTGGACGCGCGACATCAGGCGCGCGCTCAACATGGCGAACCGGCTCCAGGCGGGAACGGTGTGGGTGAACACCTATCGCGCGGTGAGCTTCATGTCGCCTTTCGGCGGCTACAAGCGGAGCGGCATCGGGCGCGAGAGCGGCCAGGACATGATCAGCGAGTACCTGCAGACCAAGAGCGTGTGGATTTCCACCGCGACCGAAGTGCCGAATCCTTTCGTGATGCGGTGAAGTAAACCACCGGGACAACATGAACAACCCATTTGCTGCACGCGCCAGAAAAGAGATCGATCTCGGCGGAGGCACGAAGCGCAGCTATTTCTCTCTCCCGGCGCTCGAAGAGAAGGGCATGGAGCGCGTTTCGCGCCTGCCGGTCGCGCTTCGCATCGTCCTCGAATCGCTGCTCAGGAATTGCGACGGCAAGCGCATCACCGAAGCCCATGTGCGCGCGCTCGCGAACTGGCAGCCCAACGCCGCGCGCGAGGACGAGATTCCGTTCACCGTCGGCCGCGTGGTGCTCAATTGCGCCGCGGGCATTCCGCTGCTCGGCGACCTGACCGCGATCCGCGGCGCGGTGAAGCGCATGGGGCTCCCCGCGGCCAGCGTGCAGCCGCGAGTGCCGGTCGACATGGCGCTCGACCACACGCTCACCGTCGATTTCCACGGCACGCCCGACGCGCTCGCGCGCAACATGAAGCTCGAGATCGAGCGCAACGAAGAGCGCTTCCGCTTCGTGAAGTGGGCGATGCAGGCCTACGACGGCATCCGCCTGATGCCGCCGGGCTGGGGCATCCTGCACCAGCTCAACCTCGAATTCCTCGCCCCCGGCTATCTCGAGAAAGACGGCGTGGTCTATCCCGACTCGCTCGTCGGCACCGATTCGCACACCTGCATGATCGCGGGACTGGGAACGGTCGGCTGGGGCGTCGGCGGCATCGAGGCCGAAGCCGCAGTGCTCGGGCAGCCGGTTTATTTCCTCACGCCCGACGTGGTCGGCGTGCACGTGACCGGCGCGCTCAAACACGGCGTCACCTCAACCGATCTCGTGTTGACCGTCACCGAGAGGCTGCGGCAGGCGAAAGTCGTCGGCAAGCTGGTCGAATTCTTCGGCGACGGCGTCATGAACCTGACGCTCCCCGACCGCGCGACGATCTCGAACATGGCGGTCGAATACGGCGCGACGATCGGCTATTTCCCGGTCGACGAGCAGACCTGCAAGTACCTCGCGCAGACCGGGCGGCCGCCCGAGCGCGTGCGCGCGACCGAAGCCTACTTCCGCGCGCAAGGCTGTTTCGGCGCGCGCCGCAAAGGCGAAGTCGATTACAGCCAGGTGCTCGAGCTCGATCTCGCGAGCGTGAGGCCCAGTGTGGCCGGACCCAAACGCCCGCAGGACCGCATTCCGCTGGATGAAATCAGGGCGCGCTTCGAAAGCGCGCTGGTTCAGCCGACCGCGAGCGGCGGATACGGCAAGGCGGCGGTCGATCGCCACGAGAATCCCAGGGAAGCGAATATCGGATCCAGCGGCGCAAGCCGCATGAGCGGGCAGTCGCGCCCGGAGGTGCGGCGTACTTTTGACGGCGAGCACGTCGCAGACGGAGACGTGGTGATCGCCGCGATCACGTCGTGCACCAATACGTCCAACCCCGGCGTCATGCTCGCCGCCGGGCTCGTCGCAAAGAAGGCGGTGGAGCAGGGACTTTCGGTGAAGTCGTGGGTCAAGACATCTCTCACGCCGGGATCGACGGTGGTAAGCCGCTATCTCGACGCCACCGGGCTCCAGACGCATCTCGACCGCCTCGGCTTCGCGGTCGCCGGCTATAGCTGCGGGACGTGCGTCGGCGCATCGGGGCCGATCGACGCGACGCTCGAAAAATCGATCATGGACGAGGATATCGTCGCGTGCGCGGTGCTTTCGGGGAACCGCAACTTCGAAGCGCGCATCCACCCGGCGGTGCGCGCGTCCTTCCTCGCGAGCCCGCCGCTCGTCGTCGCGTTCGCGCTCGCCGGCCGCGTCGACATCGATTTCGACAA
>CAZULX010000475.1:0-6599 GCA_964621335.1 uncultured Streptomycetaceae bacterium | reverse complement strand
AATTTCACGCGCGAGCACGAGCGCGAAGCCGATCGCGTCGGCCTCCAGATCCTCGAGTCCGCCGGCTACGATCCGCGCGCGATGGCGGTGTTTTTCGAGCGCCTGCAGCGCGCGACGCGAGTCTACGAGGGCGGCGCGCCGTCGTACTTGCGCACGCACCCCATGACCCACGACCGGATCGCCGACATACAGAACCGGCTCGACCGCCTGCCGTACAAGCAGGTGCCGGACACCACCGAATTCCAGCTCGTGCGCGCGAAGCTGCGCTCCGAGCTCGATCCTCCGGCGGATGCGCGCGCGTTCTTCGAGCAGAGCCTGGCGGAACGCCGTTTCCTGAGCGAGGCGGCGAGCCGCTACGGTCTCGTGGCGAGCCTGGTGCGGCTGAAGGACTATGCGCGCGCGACCGGGGAATTCGAAAGCCTGCGCCGCCGCGCCCCGGCGCACCCGATGGTCGCGACGCTCGGCTGCCGCATCCGCAAGGCCGCGGGCGAGACGGAGAGCGCGCTCGGATGTTTCCGCGAGGCGCGCCTCAGCCACCCGCAGCACCGGGCGCTGACTTACGACTACGCCGAGCTTCTGCTGGATGCAGGACGCGCGGACGCGGCGCTGGAAGTCATTGCCGAGCGCCTGAAATCGTTCACCGAAGATCACCGGCTCTATCTCCTGCAGGCGCGCGCTTATGCGCTTCTGGGCAAGCGCCTCGCCCAGCATCGCGCCACCGGCGAGGCGTACGCGAGAATGGGGAACATTACGGGCGCCGTGGAGCAGATGCGCATCGCGGTGCGCAGCGGCGACGGGGATTTCTACCAGCTTTCGGCCGCAGAGGCGCGCCTTCGCGAGCTGCGCAAGCTCGACGAAGCCGAGCGCAAGGAAAGAGACCGGCGCCGCTGACGCGAGCCGCATCGACGTTGACGCGTGCCGAAAGCCGTCCGACACTCGGCTTATAATCGGGCCTGCACACCCGCACCCCAGAGGCACTCGATGCAGTTCGACAAAGAGCTCGACGCGCGCGGACTGAACTGTCCGCTTCCGATTCTGCGCACCAAGAAGGCGCTCACCGACATGACCTCGGGCCAGGTCCTGAAGATCCTCGCGACCGACCCCGGCGCCGTGAAGGACTTCCAGGCGTTCCGCAAGCAGACCGGCAATGCCCTGCTGTCGTCGGATGCCGCAGCCAACGAGTTCATTTTCTTCATGCAGAAGAAATGAGCGCGCGCAGCGCCGCTTCGACCGTGGTCCCGTGGTAGACGCCTGGCGCCTCCTCGATACCGGCCTCGCGTCGGCCGCGCGTAACATCGCGCTCAACCGGGCGCTCCTCGAAGCCCGCGATGCCGACGAAATCCCGGGCACCTTGCACTTTCTGCGCTACGCCCCCAGCGTGCTGATCGGTTGCCGGCAGAGCGTCGCGCAGGAAGCGGACCTCGCCGAGTGCCAGGCGCTGGGAATCGCCGTCCAGCGGCGCGTGACCGGCGGCAATGCGTGGCTCGTCAACGAGCGCGCGCTCGGATGGGAGCTTTATCTGCATCGGCGGGAAGTCGGCATGGCCGGCCTGGCGTCGATCACGGCGCGCATCGGCAACGCGGCAGCGGCCGCGGTCGCCGCGCTGGGTCTCGATGCCCGCTACCGCGCACCCGGCGAAATCGAAGTCGATTGCCGCGCCGTGGGCGCGATCGCGTGCGCGGTGGAGGGCGACGCGCTGCTGGTGCAGGGTGTGCTCGTGATCGATGCGGATCCCGCGCGGCTCGCGCGCGTGCTGCGCCTTCCCGGTGGGCGCGGTGCGGCCGCGATCGCTGCGGTGCAGGCGCGCGTCGCTGGAATCGGGGATCTCCTCGGTCTGCGCGCCGACGTCCGGCGTCTCAAGCACAACGTGGCCGAAGCTTTCGAAAGCGAGCTCGACGTGGAGCTTCGTGAAGGCGACCTCACGCTCACCGAAGATGCGAGGTACACGTCTGCCCTCGGCGAAGTGCAAACCGCGGACTGGCTGGATCTCGTCTCGAATCCGGTTGCCGACATGCCGCTTCTGCAAGGCGGGGTTCGCGGCGGTCAATTGCGCGCATCGCTGAAGTACGAGCGGCCGAGCCGCACCATACGGCAGATCTGGTTCGCCTGCGAAACCGTCGTCGCCCGGCGCGTACTTGGCGAGCTCGAAGCAGCTCTGCGCGATTGCCCCTTGGAGCGCCTTGCGGCGAGGGTGGAGCGCTTTTTCTCGGGCAGTGCGGGGGCGACGCCGGGGGCCACACCCGAGGATTTCGTGAATGTCGTGAAGCTCGCCATCGGCGAGCCTCTCGCGGCTTAAGCCCATGCGGAGCCTCATCGCCTCCGGTTGCGCTTTCCTCGCCTTTTCCTGTGCGCACGCGCAGGACGCGACTTTCACGGTGCGCCTAATGACGCTCGAGACTTCGATACAGGCGGCGCGCGCCGCGCTCGAAAGCTGCCGCAAGGCCGGTTACCAGGTCGCGGTGGCGGTCGTGGATCGCTCGGGCGTCACACAGGTCGTGCTGCGCGACCGCTACGCGGGGCCGCACACCCCCGACATGGCGGTCGACAAGGCGTGGACGGCCGTGTCTTTCCGCACCGACACGAGCGCGCTCGCCGAGGCGACTGCGGCGGGAAAACCGATGAGCGGTATCCGCGCGCGCCCGCGAGTCGCCGCGGTCGGGGGCGGTCTCGTGATCGAAGGCGCGGGCGCGCTCCTCGGCGCCATCGGGGTCTCCGGTGCGCCGGGAGGCGAGCGCGACGATGCGTGCGCGCGCGCCGGTATCGCGGCGATTCAGCAGAACCTCGACTTCTAACGCCCGAAGGCGGATTCGGCGCCTTGAAGCAGCGGCTCACACTCGCGGCTCATGCGCTGCAGCTGCACGGCCACCCACGCGCCGCATGGCTGCTGGCTTCCGCTCTCGCGGTGATGACCGCGCGGGACACCGAAGCGCTGCGTCTGCTCGCCTGGCTCGCAACCGAAAACGACGATCGCGCGAGCGCCCTCTCTCTCTGCCGGGAGGTTCTGGAGCGCTGCCCCGAGGACGCCGAGGCGCTGCGGGTGCTCGGGCATCTGTGTCTCTCGGGCGGCGAACCCGCCGAGGCGCTCGCTTACTTCGAGCGGCACGACAGACTTACTGTGGGACAGTCAACGATAGCGCGAATGTACAGGCACGCGCCCCTCGACAGCGATCGTGCGGAGCTTCGGGTTCCGTACTACAGCCGCCTCGAAGGCGTGCTCGCCGACACCGCTTACTGGTCGATCATGACCGATGCCGGAACCGTTCATTCGGCCGACACGCACGGACGCAACCTCGGGAACAGCCCATTCGTGCGCGGGCGTATCTCCCCCGACGAGTCGACCGTGATCGCGTCGTTCCGGCCGCCTTCCGTCGAGATCGGAGAGGAGTGCATCTTCGTCGGGGGCGACGAGAACTACAGTCACTGGCTTTTTCGCAACCTGCTGAAGCTTTGCAGTCTCGAGGCCGAAAGGCTCGTGTATACGCTGCCATGGCTGCTCAACAGCGACCTGTCCGCTTTTCAGGTCGAATATCTCGATATGCTCGGGGTCGGCCCCGAGAGGCGCGTGCTGGTCGATCGCGGTCAGGTCGTACGCTGTCAACGGCTCGTCGTTCCGGCGTTGCTCACCAGCAGGGGCATGATCGCGCAAGGCATCGAATGGCTGCGCGAGCGGCTCGCGCGATTCATGGCCCCGATCGGGCCGGCAGAGGAGCTGATCTACGTCTCACGCCGCGACGCGCGCTGGCGTCACGTCGCGAACGAGGACGAGCTTTACGCGCGATTGAAACCGCTGGGATTCCGCATGATCGTTCCGGGGCGGCTTTCAGTCGCGGAGCAGATCGGGCACTTCTCCGGCGCGAAGATCGTCGTATGCGTTCATGGCGCCGCCCTGACGAACATGATTTTCACGCCCGCCGATGCGGCCATCATAGAGATCAACAGCTCTGCGCTAGCGCGCATGGACGACTTTCACCGCATCGCGCAGGCGAGGGGGCAGCGCATGGTGAGCGTGATCTCGAAAAGATACACGGCGCCGCAGGAAACGGTGAACGTGAATGCCGATTACTACGCGGACATCGAAGCGGTCGTGCGCGAGGTCGAGCGCTCGCTCTAGCCTGCGGTGGAGGAAACGGACGGCGTGGAAGCCTATGCCGCGATCTTCGCGAGCTGGGCGCGGATCTGCTGGAGTTCCGCTTCGAACTTTTCCAGGCGCTCCCTCATCTGCTGAACGACCGCAGGCGGCGCGCGCTCGACGAAGCTCGAGTTGGAGAGCTTCGCCCGGGCTTTTGCGATTTCGCCTGCGACTCGGGATTCCTCCTTGCCGAGGCGCTCGCGCTCGGCTGCGGCGTCGATCTCCACTTTGAGCATGAGCTTGTAGTCGCCTGCGATCGCGACCGGCGCATCGGCGTCCGGAAGCGTCTCGACGATGGAGACTTCGGTGAGGCGCGCGAGAGCCGTGACGTAAGGGGCGAAGGACGCGAGCCTCGCGGCGTCGCCCTGCGCGACGAGCGGCAGCTTCTTCCCGGGCGCTACGCTCATTTCGCTGCGCAGGGTGCGGCACGCCGTCACGATCTCCTTGAGCGTGTGAACCTCGAGCTCCGCCGCCTCGTCTATCTTCTCGGGCTGCGATTGCGGATAGCGTTGCAGCATGATGGACCCGCCTTCGCGCGCGGCGAGCGGAGCGACTCTCTGCCACAGCTCTTCGGTGATGAACGGGATTACCGGGTGCGCCAGGCGCAGTATCGCTTCCAGCACCCGCACGAGCGTGCGCCGCGTCGCGCGCTGCCCAGCTTCGCCGGCACCTGCAATCTGCACTTTCGCGAGCTCGACGTACCAGTCGCAGTATTCGTCCCATACGAGCTCGTAAATCGAGCGCGAGACGTTGTCGAAGCGGCAGTCGCCGAAGCCGCGCGCGACTTCGGCTTCCGCGCGCTGCAGCCGGCTCACGATCCAGCGGTCGGCGACGGAAGGCTCGAGCGGTGCGCTCTCGTCGAGACCCACGTCTTTGCCTTCGCAATTCAGGAGCACGAAGCGCGTCGCGTTCCAGAGCTTGTTGCAGAAGTTGCGGTAACCGTCGCAGCGCGCGAGGTCGAACTTGATGTCGCGTCCGTGGGAGGCGAGGCTGGCGAAAGTGAATCGCAGCGCGTCGGTGCCGAAAGCCGCTATGCCGTCCGGGAACTGCCTGCGCGTTGCCGCTTCGATCGATTGCGCCTGGCGCGGATCCATGAGACCCGCGGTGCGCCTGGCGATGAGCTCATCGAGCGTGATGCCGTCGACGATGTCGAGCGGGTCGAGGACGTTGCCTTTCGACTTCGACATCTTCTGGCCTTCGGCGTCGCGCACCAGGCCGGTGATGTAGACCTCGCGGAAAGGCACTTTGTCGGTGAAGTGGAGGGTCATCATGACCATCCTCGCCACCCAGAAGAAAATGATGTCGAAGCCCGTGACGAGGACCGAGGAAGGCAGGTACAGGTCGAGCGCGGGGTTCGAGCGGCGCGGATACTCGGGCGTCCAGTCGAGCGTGGAGAAAGGCCACAGCGCCGACGAGAACCAGGTGTCGAGCACGTCCTCGTCCTGCGTCAGTTCGGCGGCGGTCTCGGGCTGCGCACCGCGCGCCCAGCGGTACTTGGCCTGCGCCTCTTCGCGGGTGCGGGCGACGTAGACGTTGCCTTCGGCGTCGTACCAGGCGGGTATGCGGTGGCCCCACCAGAGCTGGCGCGAAATGCACCAGTCCTGGATATTCTCCAGCCACTGGTTATAGGTGGTGGTCCAGTTCGCGGGCACGAAGCGGATTTCGCCTGCGGCCACCGCCGCGAGCCCGCGCTTGGCGAACGAGTCCATTTTCACGAACCACTGGTCGGTCAGCATGGGCTCGACGATCGCGTCGGTGCGGCCGCAGCGCGGCACCATCAGCTTGTGCGCCCTGGTCTCGGCCAGCAGGCCGTAGCTTTCCAGATCGGCCAGCACGAGCTTGCGCGCTTCGAACCGGTCGAGACCGCGGTAACGCGCCGGAGCGTTCCCGTTCACTTTCGCGTCCAGCGTGAGTATGCCTATCGGTTCGAGCCGGTGACGCGATGCGACCTGGTAGTCGTTGAAATCGTGCGCGGGCGTGATTTTCACGCATCCGGTGCCGAATTGCGGATCGACGTAGGCATCCGCGATGACCGGGATCGTGCGATCCGTGAGCGGCAGCGCGACGCGCGAGCCTACGAGATGGCGGTAGCGCTCGTCGTCGGGATGGACCGCGACCGCGACATCGCCGAGCATCGTCTCCGGCCTCGTCGTCGCCACCACGAGATGGCCTTCCCGATCCGCGAGCGGGTAGCGGATGTGCCACAGCTTGCCGTCCTCTTCGTGCGATTCGACTTCGAGGTCGGAGACCGCGGTCTGCAGCACCGGGTCCCAGTTGACGAGCCTTTTCCCGCGGTAGACGAGTCCCTGTTCGTGCAGCCGGACGAACACTTCGGTGACCACGTGAGAGAGCCCCTCGTCCATGGTGAAGCGCTCGCGCTCCCAGTCGCACGAGGCGCCCAGGCGCCGCATCTGGCGCGTGATCGTCGAGCCCGACTGCTCCTTCCATTGCCAGACCCGCTCGAGAAAAG
>CAZULX010000474.1:0-2876 GCA_964621335.1 uncultured Streptomycetaceae bacterium | reverse complement strand
AAAGAGATCGTGCGCATCCATATAAGCGGAGCCGACGATGCCGAACGTGTCCTTCACGCCCTGCGCCAGCAGTGTCTCCACGAACGCCTCGCTCGGAGTCATCCTCACTTTGCCGCCGGCGAGCGACGCCTTGGCGATATTTTTCGGCTCGACCATCATGTTCATGGGGGTCCTCCTATGGGTGTCGGTGCGGGGGGCACCTTTGTCGGGGTGGCGGCGGCGGTCGCAGGATGGGACATCGGACCGGCCGCGGTGCTTCACGCGATTATGGAGCGGACGGCCCGCCGTGCGCAACCCGCGAGGTTCAAGGAAAGGGGGTTACGGAGGGAAACCTTGGTTTCCCTCCGTATCGTACTAAGAAGGCATCATCGGGCAAGGCTTCAAAGAAGCCCTGCCCGTTTGATGTCCAGGTATCGGTTTACCAGGGCTATCGGCAGCTCGGCGGGCTCGACGTCCAGGCACTGGGTCCCGGCGCGCTCGAGCTTGTGAAAAGCGAGCTCGCGCGTGCGCAGATAATCCGCCGTCGCGGCGTAGGTGAGCGCGCGCTCGTGGGTGTCGACGCGAGTCCGGAGCGCCCGCGTGAGTATCGCTTCGCGCAGGCTCGCAAAAAGGACGAGATGGCGGCGCCCGAGCAGCCGCAGCGCCGGCGCGAGCGTGTCCTCGTCCTCGTCGCGCAGGTTGGACACGATGACGATCAGCGCGCGCTTGCGTAGCCGCGTCATGAGCTCGACCGCGGCGGCGTAATAGTCGGACGTGACGAGCGTGGGCTGCAGGTCGTAGAGCTGGCTCAGCATCGCGGTCACCGTGGCTGCGGACTTCCGCGGCGCCATGAAGCGCGTGTGGCCGCTCATGGTGAGGAAGCCTGCCGCGTCGCCCTGGCGCACGCTCACGTAGGCGAGCAGCAGCACGGCGTTCAGCACGTGATCGAAATGCGACAGCGCGTCGTCGTGCGCCGCGAGCCTGCGCCCGCAGTCGATCAGAAACAGTATCTGCTGGTCGCGCTCGTCCTGATACTCGCGCGAGATGAGCTTGCCCGCGCGCGCCGTGGCTTTCCAGTCGACCTGGCGCTGCATGTCGCCTTCCCGATACTCGCGGAGCTGGTGAAATTCGAGTCCTTCGCCGCGCCGCGGCCGCTGCAGCACGCCGATCTGCGACAGGCGCTGGTCGGTGGCGAGGAGCGCGTAGCGCGACAGCGCGGCGAAGTTCGGATAGACGCGCGTCGCAGCCGCGGCCGGCGCGAAGATGCGGCGCTGCCACAGCCTGAGCGGCGAGCGGACGCGCATTTCTACCGCGCCGAAGGCGAGCTCCCCGCGCACGAGTGGTTTCAGCTCGTACTCGATCTCGGCCCAGCCGTGCGCCGCCACGCGCACCGCGCGCGGCAGCCCGCGAACTTCGCATCCCTGCGGGTGATGGTCGAAGAGTTCGAGCTCGCGCGCCGTGCGCGTATCGTTGTGCACCCGCACGGCGATGCGGTGCCACACGCCGAGGGCGAGCGAGACGGGCGTCACGCGCACCGCGGTCGGCCGCAGCGCGCGCCACGCGAGCCACGCATCGGCGGCGGCCGCGGTTGCGAGGGCCAGGGCAGCGCCCTGCCAGCCCGTGGCGAGCGCGGGGACGACCACCGCTCCCGCGCCGAGCGCGAAGAGCGCCCCGGCGAGCACGATCAGTGTCGTCGAGGGAATCACGCGCGAGGGGCTTCGACCTTGTCGAGCAGCGCGGCGAGTATCGCGTCGGCGTCGTGGCCTTCGATCTCGAGCTCGGGCGCCGGGGTCACGCGGTGGCGCAGGCACGGCAGCGCCATGCGCTTCACGTCGTCGGGCGTCACGTGGTCGCGTCCTTCGATCAGCGCGGCGGCGCGTCCGGCGCGTATCAGCGCGATCGAGCCTCGCGGGCCCGCGCCCGCCGTGACGCCGCTCCACGTGCGCGTTGCGCGCACGATGCGCACGGCGTAATCGAGCACCGCGTCATCGACGGTCAGCGTGGCGGCGATGCGCTGGAGCTCCAGTATGGTTTCGGGCTTCACGAGCGTGCCGACCGCGTCCACGTTCAGCATGTCGCCGACCGATTGCGCCGTCACCTGGCGCGCGAGTCTGCGCTCGTCTTCCAGCGTCGGGTAGCCGATGCGTATCTTGAGGAGGAAGCGGTCGAGCTGCGCTTCGGGCAGCGCATACGTGCCTTCGTGCTCGATCGGGTTCTGCGTCGCGAGCACCATGAAAGGCGGCGCGAGCTGCTCGGACGTGCCTTCGATCGTCACCTGGCCTTCCTGCATCACTTCCAGCAGGGCGGCCTGCGTCTTCGCCGGCGCGCGATTGATTTCGTCGGCGAGAAGAAGGTGCGTGAACACCGGTCCGCGGCGGGTCGTGAACTGGCCGGTCGCCGGATCGTAGAGCGTATGGCCGCACACGTCGGCCGGCATGAGATCGGGCGTGAACTGTATGCGGCGAAAGCTGCCGTTGAAGGTTTTCGCCAGCGCGCGCACGAGCAACGTCTTGCCCAGGCCCGGCACGCCTTCGATCAACACGTGACCGCCGCCGATCAGGGCGGTGAGCGCCTGCTGCAGCACGTCGTCCTGCCCGACCAGCGCTTTCGCCATTTCGCGTCGCATGGCCGCGGCGATCGCCGCCGCCCCGCGTGTGCGCTGCTCTTCTGCTCCGGATGTCGTATTCATGGCGCTCCTGTCATACGGTAAGCCGCCGCGTCAGCTTTTCCTCGATGCTTTGCAGCGTGCGCACGGCCGCCGTGAAAGCGGCGGGGGTATCGGCATCGCCGCCCAGGGCAAGCTCGATCTCGCGCAGCGGAAGCTGCGTGAGGGTGGCAAGCCGCCTCGCGCGCTCTGCGCGAGTCAGATCCATCAGCGCAGGGCGCGTGCGCGCGAT
>CAZULX010000473.1:0-12723 GCA_964621335.1 uncultured Streptomycetaceae bacterium | reverse complement strand
CATCGGCTCGGTTTCGGGGTGATTGATGTTGTTCGGGATGATCGCGCGGCCGCGCGCCACCTCGTCGCGCACGAACTCGGGCGTGATGACCTGCGGAATCGCCGCGCCGAAGCTCTCGCCGCGGTGCTGCCGGGTGACGATCTCGGGCAGTCCGTCGCGGCGCTGGGTTTCGCGGATCGCGATGTACTCCATCTCCGGGGTGATGATGCCTTGCCGGGCGTAATGCATCTGCGTCACGTTCATGCCGGGCCTGGCGCGGCGCGGCTTGCGGTGCAGATCGAAGCGCAGCGTGGCAAGCTTGGGATCGGCGAGTCGCTCCTGGCCGTAATGCGAGGTCGGCCCGTCGAGCGCCTCGGTGTCGTTGCGCTCCTCGATCCAGCGCGCACGCAAGGGCGGCAGTCCCGAGCGAATGTCGATTCTCGCGCTCGGATCGGTATACGGCCCCGACGTGTCGTAGACGTAGATCGGTGGATTCTTCTCCGCGCCGAAAGCCGCGGGCGTCTCGGACTGCCTGATCTCGCGCATCGGCACTCGAATGTCGGGACGCGAGCCTTCGACGTAGACCTTGGAAGAGTTCGGCAGGGGCTGCACGGCGGCTTCGTCGACGTGCGCCGTGGCGTTCAGAAACTTCGGATTGGCGTTCATGATCTCGCTTCTTTGGTGAACGGCGAAGCGCGACGGCCGTGAGCTTCCGACCACGCTTCCCTACGCCGGCATTACCCGTACAGGTTCGGAGGGTCTGTCTCACCCCGCCGCATACCTGCGGCGAGGACCCCTGCGTGAGATGTGAACGCTAATTGAATTATGGGATAATTTCAAGCTCGGCAACTCCTCCCCCGCCACAGAAAAATGCCCGTGCAGAGCGACCTGGAGCGCGCGCGCTTCAACATGATCGAGCAGCAGATCCGCACGTGGGAGGTGCTCGATCAGCGCGTTCTCGACATTCTGTTCAAGGTGCGCCGCGAGGAATTCGTGCCCCAGGCCTACCGGGCGCTCGCTTTCGTCGACATGGAAATACCGCTCGGGCACGGCGAGAGGATGCTGCAGCCCAAGCTCGAGGCGCGTATGGTCCAGGGGCTCGCGATCACGCCGACCGACCGCATCCTGGAAGTGGGCACCGGGAGCGGTTACATGACCGCGCTCATGGCGACCCTTGGGGGACACGTCTACAGCGTGGACATCGTCCCGCACTTCACTCGCGCCGCTTCCGAGCGACTCAAAGCGGCCGGGGTGCGAAACGTGACGCTCGAAACCGGCGACGCGTCGCGCGCCTGGGACAAGCACGCCCCGTACGATGCGATCGTGCTCACCGGCTCGGTGCCGCTGCTGCCGGAAGGTTTCCTGCCGAGTCTCAAACCCGGCGGCCGCCTCCTCGCGGTCGTGGGCGAGCCCCCCGTGATGACTGCCCGGCTCGTGACGAGCGCGGGAGGCGGCGCGGTCAGCACCGTCACGCTTTTCGAGACCTGCATCGCACCGTTGAAAAACGCGCCGCAGCCCGAGCGCTTCGTCTTCTGAGCGCGGCCGACCCGATGCCGCGCAGGCGAAAGCTCCTGACATGAGCCGCGGAACCCGCGGGCTGCGGTGCCTGCTCGCGTGCGCCCTCGCTTTCGCGCTGCCGGGAGCCGCGCATTGCGCGGACCTCCTCGACGTCTACCGGCAGGCGCGCACTTCCGACGCGGTGTATGCGGCTGCGCGAGCGACCTGGGCCGCCGCGCAGGAGCGCATTCCACAGGCGCGCGCAGGGCTCCTGCCGCTCGCGTCGCTTTCGGCGTCCGCGCAGTACAACGACCGCAGCACCCGCTTTCGCGATTCGAGCGTGCCTCGCTCCAATGCCGATTTCGGCTCGACGGGTTTCACGCTTTCGGTGACGCAGCCTATTTACCGCAGGCAAAGCACCGTCGCCTACGCGCAGGCGCTGACTCAGGTCGAGCAGGCCGACGCGCAGCTCGCGCTGGCGGCGCAGGACCTGATCCTGCGCGTCTCTCAGGCGTACTTCGACGTCCTGCTCGCGCAGGACAGCGTGGCTTTCGCCGAAGCGCAGAAAACCGCGATCGGCCAGCAGCTCGAACAGGCAAAGCGCAATTTCGAAGTCGGCACCGCGACCATCACCGACACCCACGAAGCGCAGGCGCGCTACGACCTCACGACGGCGCAGGAGATCGCCGCGCGCAACGATCTCGAGCTGCGCAGGCGGGCGCTGGAGCAGGTGATCGGGCGCGCTGCGCCGCCGCTCGCCGCCCTCGGGCCGCAGTTCACGATGAAGCTGCCGGAGCCGGCGCGGATGGAGCCGTGGGTCGACCTCGCGCTGAAAAGCAACCTCCAGGTCCGGGTCTCGCAAAGCAGCCTCACTTTCGCCACGCAGGAGATCGCGCGCAATCGAGGCGCTCACTATCCGACGATCGACGCCTTTGCGACCGCCTCGGAATCGGGATCGGGAGCGACCAGCACCACCGGTTTGGCGACCGACACGCGCAGCGCCGTCATCGGCCTTCAGCTTTCGCTGCCACTGTATCAGGGTGGCGCGATCAACTCGCGCGTTCGGGAATCGATCGCGATCGAAGACCGCGCGCGCCAGGACCTCGAAAACGCGCGCCGCGCCGCCGAGTTCAGCGCGCGCCAGGCTTTTCTCGGCATCACCAGCGGAACGGCGCAGGTGCGTGCGCTCGAAGCGGCCCTGGTGTCGACCGAAAGCCAGCTCTCGAGCACGCGGCTGGGACAGGAAGTGGGCGTGCGCACCCAGGTCGACGTGCTCAACGCGCAGCAACTGCTTTTCAGCGCGCGCCGCGACCTGGCGCAGTCCAAGTACAACTACGTGCTTTCGCTGCTGCGTCTCGAAGCGGCGATCGGCGAGCTCACCGAGGACGACCTCGTGGCCGTAAATTTATGGCTGGACCGAAGGTAAAACCACCCCTACCCTAACCCTCCCGCTGGGGTGGTTTGAAACCGATGATCCGCATGACGCGCTCTGTCGCGCCCTGATGCGCGCGAGCGAATTCGATGCCGCGATCGCCCATGCGCTGGAGCGCACCGGGATCCTGCAGTAACCGCGCCGCCGTGCGCATGAGCCCTTCAGCCGTCTCCACGCGCACGGCAGCGCCGGCTTCGATCGCACCGCGTGCGGCTTCCGTGAAGTTGTAGGTATGCGGCCCGACCAGCACAGGCTTTCCCGCCGCGCACCCTTCGATCAGATTCTGTCCGCCGAAAGGAAGCAGGCTGCCGCCGACGAAAGCCGCGTCGCACGCGGCGTAATACGCCGGCATCTCTCCCATGCTGTCACCCAGGAGCACGCGGACGTCCGCCGCAACCGCAAGCCCCGCGCTGCGGCGGCCGTAGGCGAGCGTTCGTGCTTCGAGCAGTGCGGCGACTTCGTCGAAGCGCTGCGGATGGCGCGGCACGACGAGGAGCAGCACGTCCGGGGGCAAATGCAGCAAGGCATCGAGCAGCAGCGCTTCCTCGCCGTCGCGAGTGCTCGCGGCGAGCAGCACACGGCGCTCGCCGAGATCCGCGCGCCAGCGCAGGCCCAGCTCGACCAGCGCCGGTGCAGCCGCGACGTCGAACTTCAAGTTGCCGGTGACGTGCACCTCACGCGCGCCGAGTGCGCGCAGGCGCCGGGCGTCGTCCTCGGTTTGCGCAGCGATTGCCGTCAGCGCGCCGAAAACTTCGCGCGAGAGCGCCCGCACGCGCGTATAGCCGCGGAACGAGCGCTCCGAAAGGCGCGCGTTGACGAGATGCAGCGGGATCGCGCGGGCCCTGCACGCATGCACGAGGTTCGGCCAGATCTCGGTCTCCAGGAGGACACCCAGCTCGGGTGCGAAGCGGTCGAGAAAACGCGCGACCGCAGCCGGATAATCGTACGGCAGATACGCCTGCAGCACGCGCTCTCCGAAAAGCGCTTCGCCCGCCCGCCGGCCCGTCGGCGTCGTGTGCGTCAGCAGGACCCGGTGCTGCGGATAGCGCTCGAGGAGCGCGCGCACCAGCGGCTCCGCCGCGCGCGTCTCGCCGACGGATACCGCGTGCAGCCACACGACCGGCTGCGAATCGCGTACCCCGCCGTAGCGTCCGAATCGCTCCGCGAGGTGCGCTCGATAACCGGGTTCCCGGCGCGCGCGCCAGGCGAGCCGCGCGAGCCCGAGCGGCACGAGCGCGTGAACGAGAGCGCTGTAGGCTGCGCGCGCGACGCTCATGCGCAAAGCCGGTCGAGCTCCCGCACCACCGCGTCCACCCCGGGATGCGCCGCCGGCCTGCCGACGTTCGCCGTCCGCCCACATCCATAAAGCCCGGTCGCCGCCGGATCGGTGGCAACGTAAATGCCGACCGTAGGCACGCCGAGCGCTCCCGCGAGATGCGTGAGCCCGGTATCGACGCCGACGGCACAGCGTGCGCCGGCGAGCAGCGATGTCGCCTCGGCGAGAGCGAGCAGGGGCGGGACTACGCTGTCCGGAACGGCCGCGGCCAGCTTCTCGCTGCGTGCGCGCTCGCGCTCGCTGCCCCAGGGAAATACGCTGCGTATGCCCTGCTCCGCGAGCGTGCGGCCGAGCTTGATCCAGCTTTCCTCCGGCCAGAGCTTCGCGCGCGCGCTCGTCGCGTGGACGAGAACCGCGTACGCGTTCGGGGGAAGCCAGCCGAACCCGTCCGTGAGCACGCGGATGCCGTAATCGACGGCAGCCGCTGGCGTATACGCTAGCGCCTGTGAAGCGAGGCTGCGGTTGCGCTCGACCGCGTGCAGAGCACGCGGCACGTCGAAAGTGCGGTCGTAGAAGGGGAACAAGGGCTCGCGCGAAGCGCGCCAGCCGAGCCCGTAGCGCCGTCCCCTCGCCAGGCGGGCGACGATCGCGCTCTTGAACAGGCCCTGCAAGTCCACGACGGCGTCGTATCGCGGGCGCCCGAGCTCGGCCCGGAATACGTTCATCTCACGCCAGGTTTCCGCCCTGTAGAGCCCCGCGCGCCAGCGGCGAACCGCAACCGGTATCGTGCGGGAGACGCCGGGATGCAATGCGGGCAGCGCCGCGAAACGCTCTTCCACCACCCAGTCGATTTCGACGCCGGGTATCGCCGCAAGGATATCGCTCACCACCGGAAAGGTGTGCACGACGTCCCCCAGCGAAGACGTCTTCACCAGCAGTATGCGCGGCATGGGCAGGGCTATGTATATGTTATGATTGGCAAAGTATTGCGGCAGCGCGAGGGCGGAGGGTAACATCCGCTGCGCCAAAACCCAACCCGCGCGGCCTCGATCCGGCCGTGCTTTCCGCGCAACCCATCCATCGCGAGAACCCACGCGTGATCCTCGTCACCGGCGGCGCCGGCTTCATCGGCTCGAACTTCGTCCTCGACTGGCTGGCGGAAGAAGGCTCCCCCGTCGTCAACCTCGACAAGCTGACCTACGCCGGCAACCTGGAAAATCTCGCCGCGGCGCGCGACGACGCGCGCCACGAGTTCGTGCGGGGCGACATCGGTGACCGGGCGCTGGTGGAATCATTGCTGGAAAAACACCGCCCGCGCGCCGTCGTTCATCTCGCCGCCGAGAGCCACGTCGATCGCTCGATCCACGCGCCCACCGACTTCATCCAGACCAACGTCGTGGGCACGCTCGAGCTCCTCGAGGCCGTGCGCTCGTACTGGTCCGCATTGCCCGCGGCCGAGCGCGAAAGTTTCCGCTTTCTGCACGTCTCCACCGACGAAGTCTACGGCTCGCTCGGCGAGGTCGATCCTGCGTTCAGCGAAACGACGCCGTACGCGCCGAACAGTCCCTATGCGGCCTCCAAGGCGGGCTCCGATCACCTGGTGCGCGCCTACCATCACACGTACGGGCTGCCGACGATCACGACGAACTGCTCCAATAACTACGGGCCCTTCCAGTTTCCGGAGAAGCTCGTTCCGCTGATGATCGTGAACGCGCTCGAAGGCAAGCCGCTGCCGGTCTACGGCGACGGTCGCAACGTGCGCGACTGGCTGTACGTGGCCGACCACTGCGCCGCGATCAGGGTCGCCCTCGCTCGCGGCGCGCCGGGGGAGACTTACAACATCGGCGGTCACGCCGAGCGCGCCAATACCGACGTCGTCACCGCGATATGCGCGATTCTCGACGAGCTTCGCCCGCAAGGGGCGCCGCACCGGAGGTTGATCGATTACGTCGCGGACCGCCCGGGTCACGACCGCCGCTACGCGATCGACGCGCGCAAGATCGAGCGCGAGCTGGGCTGGCGACCGCGCCACGCTTTCGACAGCGGCCTCCGCGCGACCCTGCAGTGGTACCTTGCGCACATGGACTGGGTCGATGCGGTCAGGAGCGGCAGCTATCGGCAGTGGATCGACGTGAACTACGGCGCGCGGGGCGCGCCTCGCTGATGATCAAAGTCATCAGCGGCGACCTGCCAGGCACGCTCGTGCTCGTTCCGGATGTTTTCGCCGACGCGCGCGGCCTCGTCCGAGCGCGCTACCCACTGGAAAGACACTGACCTGACGATGGAATGGCCTCTGCGCTCGCAGCCGATACTGTCCGCCCGCGACGCAGCAGCCGCCGTTCGCCGACGCGGAGCCAAGATGATCCGCGCGGTGCGGCCTGCATGAGCACTCTTAAACCACGCGACGGGCACACCGCGAACGAGATAATCACGAACATGACCGCAGACATCCGCCAAATCACGCCTTTCATCGATCTCAAGACCCCCTACGCAGCGCTGCGCGACAGTATCGACGCCCGGATGCGCGCCGTGCTCGAGCACGGTCAGTTCATACTCGGGCCCGAAGTGCGGGAGCTCGAAGAGCGGCTCGCCGGATACACCGGCAACACGCACTGCGTCACCTGCGCGAGCGGAACCGAAGCGCTGCTGATCGCGCTGATGGCGCTCGGGCTGAAACCCGGCGACGAAGTCGTCACCACGCCTTTCACCTTCGTCGCGACCGCGGAGGTGATCGTGCTCCTGGGGGCGAGGCCGGTTTTCGTCGACGTCGAGCGCGACACGTGCAACATCGACGCCTCGAAAATCGAAGCGGCGATCACGCCCCGCACGCGCGCCGTCATGCCGGTCGCGCTCTACGGCCAGCCCGCGGACATGGACGAGATCAACGCGATCGCGGACAGGCACGGCCTGGCGGTGATCGAGGATGCAGCGCAGAGCTTCGGCGCGTCCTACAGGAATCGCAGAAGCTGCAATCTCTCGACCATCGGCTGCACGAGCTTTTTCCCGAGCAAGCCGCTCGGCTGCTTCGGCGACGGAGGCGCGCTCTTCACGAACGACGGTGCGCTCGCGCAGGCGATGCGCGAAATCCGCGTGCACGGCCAGTCGAAGCGTTACTACCACACCAGGGTGGGCCTCGGCGGCCGCATGGATACGCTGCAGTGCGCGGTCGTCCTCGCGAAGCTGGAGCGCTTCGAGTGGGAGGTGGAGCGCAGGCGGGAAGTGGCCATGCGCTACGACGCGCTGCTCGCGCAGGCGCACGGCGTCTCCTGCCTCACTGTGCGCGAGGACCGCACCAGCGTCTACGCGCAATACACGGTGCGTGCCCGCGACCGCGAGCGCCTGCAGGCTGCCCTCACGGCGCGCGGCGTACCGACCGCCATCCATTACCCCGTCCCGCTCCATCTCCAGCCGGCCTATCGCGAGTACGGTGCCGAGGCCCACCTGCCGGTCTCGGAGGCCGTCGCGGCGGAGGTGATCAGCCTGCCGATGTACCCGGACCTCGCTCCTGAGATCCAGGATCAGATCGTCGCGGCCGTGAAGGACACGCAAACCTGAGGCCGCGCGAGCAGGGACCGGCCGTGTCCACGCGATGCCGCGAAGCACAGTACTGATCACCGGCGGCACGGGCCTGCTCGCGCTCAACTGGGCGTGCGCGATCCGCGACAGCCGCGACGTGGTGCTCGGCACGCACATCCGGCGCGCGAGCCTCGCGGGCACGACCGCCGCGCCGCTCCCGCTCGAACATCCGGGGAAGCTGCGCGAGACCCTCGAGCGCCTGGCACCCGACGTGGTGGTTCACACCGCCGGAATCACGAGCGTGGACGAATGCGAAAGCGACCCCGAGGGCGCGCGTCACGTGTACGCCGATCTCACGCACAACATCGGCACGGCGGCAGCGCGGATCGGAGCGCACTTCATTCACATTTCCACCGATCACCTGTTCGCCGGCAGGCACGCGCTCTACTCCGAGGAGGAGCGGCCCGAGCCAATCAACGCATACGCCCGCGCGAAGCTGCTCGCCGAGGAAGCGATTGCGGCCTCCCATCCCGCGGCGCTCGTCGTGCGCACCAATTTCTTCGGCTGGGGTCACCGCTATCGGCGCTCGTTCAGCGACTGGGTCTATTACGAACTCACCGAAGGACGGGAGCTCACGATGTTCGACGACGTGTACATCACGCCGATACTCGCGGACCGCCTGGCCGCATGCGCGCACCAGCTCCTAGAACTTGGCGCCTCCGGGATTTACAACGTCGTCGGAGACGAGCGCATATCGAAATACGGGTTCGGAATCGAGCTCGCGAGGGCCTTCGGACTGCCTGAGCAGCTGATACGCCGTGGTAAAATCGCGGCCTCACAATTCTCGGCAAAGCGCCCGCCTGACATGTCCCTCGACAACAGCAAGGCGCGCGAGCGCCTTGGCGCCTCCCTCGGGACTGTCGCGGAACAGCTCCGTCTCCTGAAGCACCAGGATCGCGCCGGCCGCCGCGACGAGCTGCTCGCCGCGGTTACGGAGTAAGCATGTCCTTCCTCGACGGGAAAGCGGTCCTGGTCACCGGCGCAACCGGGTCTTTCGGCAAGCGCTTCATCAGCACCGTGCTCGAGAAGCACAAGCCCGACCGCCTCATCGTCTTCAGCCGCGACGAGTTGAAGCAGTTCGAGATGCAGCAGGATCTGCGCGCCCCGAACCTGCGCTACTTTCTCGGCGACGTGCGCGACAAGGAGCGCTTGTACCGTGCATTCGACGGGATACAGGTGGTGGTGCACGCGGCGGCGATGAAGCAGGTGCCGGCATCCGAATACAATCCGATGGAGGCGATCAAGACCAACATCATCGGCGCCGAGAACGTGATCAACGTGTGCATCGACCAGGAGGTCCAGCACGTCATCGCACTCTCGACGGACAAGGCCGCGAACCCGGTGAACCTCTACGGTGCGACCAAGCTTTGCGCGGACAAGCTATTCATCGCCGCCAACGCGCTCTCCGGCCGGCACCGGACGCGCTTTTCCGTCGTGCGCTATGGAAACGTGATCGGCTCACGCGGCAGCGTCATTCCCTTTTTCATGCAGCGCCGCACGAGCGGCGTGCTGCCGATTACCGACCCGCGCATGACCCGCTTCTGGATCACCCTCGGGCAGGGCGTGCAGTTCGTGCTCGATAGCCTTGAGCGCATGCACGGCGGCGAGATCTTCGTGCCCAAGATCCCCAGCATGAAAGTGACGGACGTGGCAAAAGTCGTCGCGCCCGAGTGCAGGACCGAAATCATCGGCATCCGGCCGGGGGAAAAGCTGCACGAGCTCATGGTGACGCAGGACGACGCGATCAACACGGTGGAATTCGACACGCACTACACGATCCAGCCCGCCGCGGAGTGGTGGCACAAGCACCCGTTCATCCAGGAGACGGGGGCGCGGCCCGTGCCAGAGACCTTCCAATACTCGAGCGATACCAACGCCGACTGGATGACGCGCGAGCAGCTCGCCGCGCTCCTGGAGCGCGAGGCGATCGAGCTATGACGTTTGGTTTTCGGCTCGCTCGTGCCCGCGATCAGGCAGCATTGGGATCTTGCCGCACGGCAGTTTTCCGGCGGGCGGGCGGCACATGAAGAGACTTCCATACGGCCAGCATTTCGTGGACGAGGACGACATCGCTGCAGTCGTCGACGTGCTCCGTCACGGCTGGCTGACGCAGGGGCCTAAAGTCGCCGAGGTGGAGGAGGCTCTCGCGGGTTACGTGGGGGCACGATACGCGGTTGCCGTGAGCAACGGCACGGCCGCGCTGCACCTCGCTTGCATTGCCGGCGGCCTGAAAGCGGGAGACACGCTCGTCACCTCGCCGAACACGTTCGTGGCGAGCGCGAACTGCGCTTTGTACGTCGGCGCCACGCCCACGTTCTGCGACATCGACCCGGAGACGCTGAATCTCGACCCCGCCAGCTTCGAGCGACGCTGCACCGAACAAGGCGTCCCCGAGGCAGTCGTCCCGGTTCATTTTGCCGGGCTCCCGTGCGACATGATCCGGATACGCCGGGCGGCGGGTCGCGCAATTGTCATCGAAGACGCGTCGCACGCGCTGGGCGCTGTATATAGCGACGGCACGCGGGTGGGTTGCTGCGCCCACTCGGACATGACGGTATTTTCGTTTCATCCCGTAAAAATGATCGCCATGGGCGAGGGCGGGATGATCACCACGAACAACGAGTCGTTGTACCGGGACCTGCTGCGACGGAGGAGTCACGGCATCAACAAGGGCGACGACGCGTATGTCTATCCGTCCGAGGCATACAGCGAGGGTACTGCCAACCCGTGGTATTACGAAATGCAGGAGCTCGGCTTCAACTATCGTATTACGGACATTCAATGCGCACTCGGGCTGTCACAACTACGCAAGCTCCCGCGTTTTCTCGCGAGACGCCGCGCGCTCTCGCTGCGCTACGACCGACTGCTCGCCGAAGTGCCTCACCTTACGCCCACGCAGACAGGCGGACGCGGAGCGAGCTCTCATCACCTGTACGTGGTGCGGATCGACTTCGAGGCAATCGGCACGACGCGCGGCGCCGTCATGCATGCGCTTAGGGAAAAGGGTATCGTCAGCCAGGTGCACTACATTCCCGTCCACACGCATCCGTATTACCGCAAGAACGGTCACGCAAAAGCGAGCTACCCGAACTCCGAGAGTTACTACAGACAGGCGCTGAGCCTGCCGCTGTATTTCGGCCTCTCGGACGAGGACCAGGACTTCGTCGTAACGCAGTTAAGAGCGCTCGCGGGATGCGCCTAGGCCTGGGCACCGCACAGTTCGGTCTCGATTACGGCGTTTCGAACCGGAGCGGCAGGGTTCGAATCGCGGAACTGAGGACGATATTCGAAGTGGCGGAATCCGCGGGCATCTCGCTCCTGGACACCGCGCCGTCGTACGGAGACAGCGAGGCGTCCATAGGCGCTGCGCTCGAGCCTGCCGCAGAATTTCGCATGGCCACCAAGACGCCCGTCTTTACTTCCGACACGATAGTCGCGGCCGACGCGAAAGCCTTGTCGGAGAGCTTCGATGCATCGCGGAATGCGCTGCGCCGCGACACGCTGTACGGGCTGCTGTTTCATCGCGCGGACGACGTGCTCAAGCCCGGCGGGAGGCGCCTCGTCGACGCCGCACAGGATCTCGTCGCAAGCGGCGCCGTGGAAAAAATCGGCGTCTCGGTTTATACAAGCAGCGAGATCGATCGCATCCTTGACGTGTTTACGCCCGGGATCGTGCAGGCGCCCGTCAACGTGTTCGATCAGCGGTTGGTGAGAAGCGGCCATTTGGCGCGGCTTCGGGAGCTGGGCGTCGAGCTCCATGTCCGCTCGGTGTTCCTGCAAGGCTTGCTGTTGATGGATGCGAATCGGGTGCCGGCTTACTTCGACTCGTTTCAGCCCGTGCTCCGCCGTTATTTCGGCGCGGTCGCGGCCGCAGGCAGCAGCAAGGTCGGAGCGGCGCTCGGTTTCGCGATGTCGCTTCCGGCCGATACGGTGCTGGTAGGCGTGAGCTCCGCCGAAGAGCTGCGGGAATTGGTACGCTGCTCGGACTCGGGCGCCGCGCGGATCGATTACGACGCATACGCGATCGACGATCCGCGGCTCACCGATCCGTCCCGGTGGAAGCTGCAATGACCGCCGGGTCGGCTCAGGACGCCGCGGTGCTCGGTGTGCTTCAAGCGCGATTTTCGTCCACCCGGCTGCCAGGCAAGGTACTGCTGCCGCTGCAAGGCGAGCCGATGCTGATCCGGCAGATCGAGCGCATACGCCGCGCTCAAAGCATCGACCGGCTGGTCGTCGCCACCAGCACGAGCGCGAGCGACGATCCGCTGGCAGAGCTGTGCCGATCGCGGGCCATCGACTGTTTCCGGGGCAGCCTCGATGACGTGCTCGACCGCGTTTATCGCGCCGCGGAGCGCGCCAACCCGGCGTATGTCGTCCGCCTCACCGGGGACTGCCCGCTGGCCGATCCCGCGGTGATCGATGCCGTCGCCGGGTTCTGCATGGACGGCGGGTTCGATTACGCATCGAATGCGCTGGAGCCGACTTTTCCCGACGGCCTCGACGTGGAAGTCATGACGTTCGCGTCGCTCCGCGACGCCTGGATGAAAGCGCGTCTTCCTTCGGAGCGCGAGCACGTCACGCCCTACATCTACAAGCACGCTAGCGAATTCAGGATCGGGAGCTACACGCACGAGCCCGATCTCTCCGCGCTGCGCTGGACGGTCGACGAACCGCAGGACTACGAGCTCGTGGGCATGATCTACGACGCGCTGTACCCTTCGAATCCCTCGTTCTCGACCGACGATATCCTGCGCCTCATCGATGCCCGGCCCTGTATGAAAACGTTGAACAAGCGATACGCCCGCAACGAGGGTTACGCGAAGTCGCTCGGGCGCGATCCGGCGCCCACAGACGACAAGACGGGATAGCACCGCCATGTCCGACCGATACCGCCAGTCCGAAGCGATGCTCCTGCGGGCGCTCCAGTCGATCCCGCTCGGCTCGCAGACTTTCAGCAAGAGCC